>CAXTUK010000156.1:0-6099 GCA_964247395.1 uncultured Acetobacteraceae bacterium | reverse complement strand
GCCTTCGGCTCGGGCGGGGCGGCCGGCGGGATCGGCGTCGTCCGGGTCGCCGGAGCGGGCTTGCTGCCGGTGGTGGCCGGGTGCGCGGTCCGCTCGCGCTCGTAGCGGTTGAGCGACGCCATGGCGCGGAAGGCTTTTTCCCACTGCATGTTCTCGAGCAGGCCGTAGATGCAGACCAGCATCAGGTGCGTGCGGGAGTACTGGCCGAAGACGAGGTGCTGGTCGGGATCGGTCATGATGTTGACCAACCGGGCGCCGCGTTCGGCGTCGACGAAGGGCGGGAATGGTGCGGTCTGTCGCATAGCGGCAGGTTCGGGCTGTCTTCACCGGGGCGCAACGTCGTGCGGGTCCGGGCGAACGCGGACGGCCGCCTTCGAATTCGCTTCGGTGACGGTGGTCCTGGTGTCGCCGGAGAAGCCACACAGGCTGGCCTATCCGCTGACGCTGCACGGCCCGGACGGCGAGCGGCTGGTCGGCTTTGACAACGCCCATCCAGCGGCACGGCAGAAGCGGGGCGAGTCGCAGGACCATCGCCACCGGTTGCGGACGATCAAGGCTTACGACTACCAGGACGCGGCGACGCTGCTCGGCGACTTTTGGACGACGGTGGACGCGGTACGCGACAGAGGAGTGATCCCATGACGACCCAAGGTGCTCTCAGCCGGCAACCGCGACCTGTTGCGGGTGATCGTGGAGTAGACTTCCGGCCCGCTCGACGAACTCGCGCGGATCACCGGCAAGGCGAAATCGAACCTGTCGCGCACCTTGAGGACGATGGCCGGTTACGGCCTGGTCCGCGTGGCAAGGGCGAGCGCGGGCGGATCATGCCGCAGGTGACGCACAACCGCTAGACCGGTTGGAACTCGACCTGCCGCTGAGCTGGCCGCGGAAGGCGAGCTCAGACATTACCGTTTGGCGGCAAGGAGTCCGGACCGTCGCCAGCCCGGCAAGGCTGGCGCGTGCCGCGCCACCGCCTCGCGGTTGCGGCCTCCACCTGATGCCGGCCCGGCGGATGGTCGGCAGGCTATCAACGTTGCCCGTTTAGATACCCCAGGTCCACGCAATACAGTGCTTCCCTCAATTCGTCTAAACCGCCCTACGCGCTACCATGAGGGGGAGGTCGGATGATTAAAGAATGGCAGACAGCCATAACGGGCGCTGTAGGGTTTGTTGGGGTCTGCGCAACGATTTGGGGGCAGGGGTACGTGACCCTGCACAACGCCCGCATCCAAAATATTACTGATAGAAACAAATTGAGGACGGCGCTCGCAGCCGAATTGTCTGTAGTTTCGCAGGCATACACGTCCGACGCTCAGAGGCTTTCGTCAGGGCAGAATCCGGTCATCACGACATCGCCTCAGGATGAAGTATTCAAGGCGTCGATTGGGAAACTAGGTGAGTTACCATCTGACGAACTCCAACAGATTGTTGGCTTCTACGGGATGCAGCAACAATTCCTCACACTAATGGCCTACACGCTCGTTCCGTTAGCATCAACAGGTTACTCCACAGTGAAGCCTGAGCAGCGGACGTCGGACGCCAAGTTCTTCGCAGCGATGGGAAGTGATGCTCGCAACATCTCCAATCTCCTGATGCAGCGTTCGGCATGGGACCGCTAGCCGCAAGCTGTTCGTGACGCGCGCCCAGTGGTCCGCGCTCGTCGCCGCGTTCCGATGCCGTTGCCGTCAACGTGAGACGCCGGCAGCAACTAAGCTGCAAGGAGAACCGGAGAGGTTTTCGGTCTGGGCCGGGTGTCTGGGGACGAAATCGGCCGATATGATTTTGGAGGGCGCTCACATGCGAGGCGCAACTCTTCCGGTCTACTAAACGTGAGGGGCAGACCATGTGGGGTAACGTGAGGGGTATGCGGCAGAACGACCTTCCGTAACCCGTTATTTTAACTGATTGTTAAATTCTCTAAACCACTGGCGGAGAGAGTGGGATTCGAACCCACGGTACGCTTTCACGCACACACGCTTTCCAAGCGTGCGCCTTAAACCGCTCGGCCATCTCTCCGGCCGGGCGGATATACCAACGCCGAACCGCCGCGGAAAGGGCATCAGGTCAGGTTAAGCCTGCCGTACTCGATGAACCGGTGAGTGACGCCGTAGAGGCGGCACTGGGCGTCGAGCTCGGCTTCGGCCTCCTGGCGGACATAGGTCGTGGCCACCGGACGGGTGTGACGGACCGCGACGGCGTCGATGATCGCCACCCGGCTCGCCTGCGCGCCGAGCAGCCAGGGCCAGACGAAGTCGAGGCCCCACCCGACCCGCGACAGGGCGAAGGTGGGCAGGCAGAGGCGCAGCGCCTCGATGCTGAAGATCGGCGCCATCGTCTCGACGTAGCTGGTGTAGCGGAGCAGCGTTCTCGGCTGTTGCAACGTGATCGGCTGGCCGTGGAAGCTGCCCGAGGCCAGCGCGGGCTGGGCGAGTTCGAGCCGGTGCTCGCGACAGATCTCGAAGAGGGTGTCGAGATCCGACCAAGACAGCATCAGGTCGTCGTCGGGGAACATGACGAAGTCGTAGTCCCACAGGACGCTCCGGCGATGCAGCAGCTTGTGGATCGCGGTGAACTTGCGGTCCTGGTGCTGGAGCACGTGGAAGTCGGCGAAGTCGGCCGGAGGGAAGTTCCGGGGCTCGCCATAGAAGCTGACACAGAGATCCCAGCTTCGTTCCTGCGCCCCCGGCCAGCGCATATGCAGCGATGCTTCGTCGGCGCGCAGCACGACCAGGTTTCGTCGGTCGCCGCCGCGCGTCCCGATGAGCTGGAGGCTGCCATCGTCGTCGGCCAGCGACGACAGCGGTTCGATCTCGACCAGAAGGTGCGGCTGATCGTCGTAGCGCGACGTGCCGTTGAACACCGCGCGCCCGTCCTCGTGTCCGAACCAGTCGAACACGACCGAGACCTGGCCATGCCAGTCGTGGAAACGGAGGACGCCGCCATCGGCCGACCACCGCCATTCCGGACGGCGCCTGTGCAGTCCCATGCGTCCACCGGGATGCAGCACCAGGCGCTCGGCGATCACCTCGCCATTCGCCCGCTGCAGGCGCCAATGGCGTCCGTCGAGCGAAGCGGCCGCTCCGCCCACCACTGTCGCGGGTCAGGCTTCCATCTTGAGCGCGGCCAGAAAAGCGCTCTGCGGGATCTCGACCTTGCCGAACTGGCGCATGCGCTTCTTGCCCTCCTTCTGCTTCTCGAGCAGCTTGCGCTTGCGGCTGATGTCGCCGCCATAGCATTTGGCGGTGACGTCCTTGCTCAACGCGCCGATTGTTTCGCGCGCGATGACGCGGCTGCCGATCGCGGCCTGGATCGCGATCTTGAACAACTGGCGAGGGATGAGGTCCTTCAGGCGCGCGCAGATCGCCCGTCCCCGGCTGTCGGCGGCACTTCGGTGGGCGATGAAGCTGAGCGCGTCGACCGGGTCGCCGTTGACCAGGATGGAGATGCGGACGAGCTCGCTCTCCTCGTAGCTGTCCATCGCGTAGTCGAAGCTGGCATAGCCGCGGCTGATCGATTTCAGCCGGTCATAGAAGTCGAACACCACCTCGTTGAGCGGCAGGCGATAGACCGCCATCGCGCGATTGCCGACATAGGTCAGATCGGCCTGCTGGCCACGCCGGTCGTTGCAGAGCGTGAGCACGGGGCCGAGATAGTCGTCCGGGACCATGATCGTGGCGCGTATCCAGGGCTCCTCGATGCGCGCGATGGCGGTGCTCTCGGGCATGTCGGCCGGGTTGTGCAGTTGCTCGACGGCGCCGTTGGTCTTCGTCACGCGATAGACGACCGAGGGCGCGGTCGCGATCAGGTCGAGGTCGAACTCGCGTGAGAGGCGCTCCTGGATGATCTCGAGGTGCAGCAGGCCGAGGAAGCCACAGCGGTAGCCGAAGCCGAGCGCCGCCGACGTCTCGGCCTCGTAGTGGAAACTCGCGTCGTTGAGTCGGAGCTTGCCCAGCGATTCGCGAAGCTTCTCGAAATCATCTGCGTCAACCGGATAGAGGCCACACCAGACGACGGGGATGGACGGCTTGAAACCGGCGAGCGCCTCGGGGGCAGGGCGGCGGTCGTCGGTGATGGTGTCGCCGATGTTGCAGTCGGCGACCGTCTTGATGGACGCATTGATGTAGCCCATTTCGCCTGGTCCGAGCTCATCGACCGGGAGAAGGTGCGGGGTGAAGACGCCGACCTCGCCGACGCCGTGCGCCGCACCGGTCGACATCATGCGGATCTTCATGTCGCGTTTGAGGCGGCCATCCTTGACGCGCACCAGGATCACCACGCCGAGGAACTGGTCGTACCAGCTGTCGACGAGCAGCGCCTTGAGCGGCGCGTCGGCGTCGCCGGTGGGCGCCGGCAGGCGGGTGACGAGCGCCTCGAGGACGCCCTCGATGTTCAGGCCGGTCTTGGCGGAGATCTCGACCGCGTCGTCGGCCGGGATGCCGATCACGTCCTCGATCTGCTGGCGGACGCGGTCCGGCTCGGCCGCCGGAAGGTCGATCTTGTTCAGCACCGGGACGATCTCGTGGTTGGCGTCGATCGCCTGATAGACGTTGGCGAGCGTCTGCGCCTCCACGCCCTGGGACGCATCGACGACCAGCAACGATCCTTCGCAGGCGGCAAGACTGCGGCTGACTTCATAGGCGAAATCGACATGGCCAGGGGTGTCCATCAGGTTGAGCTGGTAGGTCAGGCCGTCCTTCGCGGGATAGAGCAGGCGGACGGTCTGCGCCTTGATGGTGATGCCGCGCTCGCGCTCGAGCTCCATGCTGTCGAGCACCTGGGCGTGCATCTCGCGCTCGGTCAGCGCGCCGCAGGCCTGGATGAGACGGTCGGCCAGCGTCGACTTGCCGTGGTCGATGTGGGCGATGATCGAGAAGTTGCGTATCCGGGAGAGCGGGGTGTCTGTCATCTGGCTTCCATATGGGCCGCATCGACGCCGTGTTCACGCGCGCCGGCAGCGGTCCGCATCGCGCATGTATGCCCTCTCGCCGCATGGTCTGACCAGTGAATGGCCCGGTGCCGCGTCGAGCTACTCCCCGCGCAGGATCGGCGCCGGGCGACGCGCGATCGCGGTCACCGCTCCCGCCAGTCCCACCGCGGCGCAGAGCCCGCCGCACCCCGCCAGCAGCACCCCGAGCGCGACCGGATCGGGCCGCCATGGCGTGCGAAGCACCCACGTGGTCAGAGGCCACGCGCACGCGGTTCCGGCCAGCACGCCGAACGCCGCCGCGATCAGCCCCACCGCGCCATATTCGATGAGATAGGCCGTCAGGATCTGCCGCCTGCTCGCCCCGAGCACCTTCAGGATCGCGGCCTCCCGCGCCCTCGCCTGGCTGGTCGACGAGATGGCGCCGATCAGGACCAGCACGCCGGCGAGCGCCGTCACGCCGGCAGCACCCCGCGTCGCCCAGGCCAGCTGTCCGAAGATCTTGGTGATCGCGCCGAGCTGTTCGCGAACGCTGATCACCGTCACGTCCGGCAGCGTCCTTCCGAGGGCGCGAAGGATCACGTCGTCCTCGCCCGGCGTGGTCCGCGCGATCGCCACCTGGCGAAGATCGGCGCCCGCGAGCGCCGCCGGGTCGAGCACGACCGGAAAGCTCGTTCCGAACCGCCCGAACTCGACGGTGCGCAATCCCGCGATCCGCGTGTGGATGTCGCGACCGAGAACCGCCAACGTCACCTCGTCGCCCACCACGAGCCCTGCCGCACGCGCGATCCGCCGATCCAGCACGATGGCAGCCGGACCCGCGTCTTCCGGGCCCCACCAGCGCCCGGCGACCAGATCGGCGTCGGTTGGCGCCGCGGCAAGTGCCGTCATCCCGATATCCTGGTCGAAGGCCCATCGCTCGCCGCGTGCGATCCGGCCGAGATCGATGCCGGCGCTGCGCAGCCCGACGATGCGCCCGGTGACGAACGGAGTGCGCCGATAGTTGTCCGGCGTCACGCGGCCCAGTGCGGAGGCCATGATCCGGTCGATTGCGGGCGCGCTCTCGGCCGGTATGCCGGTCATCACCAGCGAGGGCGCCGCCCGTGGCGCCGCCTCGCGCACCGCCGCGAGCAGGCTGGCCTGGACGAGCAGCAGAACCGCGAGCAGTCCGACAC
>CAXTUK010000155.1:0-6110 GCA_964247395.1 uncultured Acetobacteraceae bacterium | reverse complement strand
CACCACGGCCGCCCTTGCCCTCGGCGAGCGCCAGGGTGCGAAAATCGTAGTGCCACAGCGCATGCCCCCTTGCCTGCGCCTCCAGCATCAGGGCGAAGCTGCTATCCTTGCCGGGATCGACGGTCTCGATCGGGTCCATCTGCACCGCCACGCGCAGCGGCATGGCCGGTTTCAGGCCAGCCGCCGGCGCATCGCGTCGATGCCGTCGCGGGCCTGGTCGGCGGCCGCACCGTCCGGGGCAAGTGCGAGGAAGCGCTCGAGACAGGCGATCGCCGCCCGCAGCCGGCCCAGCCGCTGATGCATTGCCGCCTGGTCACGCCAGAGCGTCGCCTCGTCGGGCGCGATCGCGGCCGTCGCCTCCAGCACCGACAACGCGCCCTGCCAGTCGCCGACGGCCCGGCGCCGCTCGGCGATGTTGCGCTGCAGACGCAGCAGCACCTGGCGGTTGCCCATCGGCCGCAGCCAGTCCGGATCGAGCGTTGCCTCGTCGCTCGAACGGCGCCTCGCCATGCCGAGCAGCGTGTCCGCAACGATCGCATGGCCGCCGCCGAAGACGTCGACGAGCAGGTGCGGCAGCCCCGCGTCGCCAGGGCGGTTCACGGTGGCGGCTGCTGGCGCGCTCTCGAGCCGGATCAGGAAATGACGCGGGAAGTCGACCCCGCTTGCCTGCCAGCCCGCCGCGCGGACGCAGTGCAGCCAGACGATGCCGAGCGCCACCGGCAGGCCGCGTCTGCGTTCGGTCACCCGGATCAGGTCGGCATTGGCGGGATCGTCGTAGGTCTCGACGTCGCCGCCATAGCCGTAGCGCGCACCGATCAGGCCGGCCAGCGCGCCGAGCCTGACCTCGAGCGGCGGCTCGCCGAGGGCCTGTCCGATGGCGGCGGCCTCCCTCGCGAGGTCGGACAGATGCGAGACGGGGCCCGCCCCCCCCGCCGTGGGGGCGCGGGCGCGCCCCCGCGGGGGGGGCCCCCCTCGCCGGGGGGCACAGTCGCGCGCCGGCGGGCGCCCCGGGGGCCTGCGGCGAGTGGGCGGGCGCGAGCTGGATCGCCGCGCCGGCGATGTCGATCTCGCCGTCGGGCAGACGCCCGATCGCTTCCAGCGGCCCGATTCGGTCGATCATCGCCTCGGTTCCCCCCAACTCCGTCATAGCCCAGTTGGATACGAGATCGCACGGATTTCGACGATCTCCGCGCCGCCTGGCAGACGCAGCCGGACCTCGTCGCCGACGCGGCCGCCGATCAGGGCACGCGCCACCGGGGAAGCCAGACTGATCTCGCCGCGGCCGGTCTCGGCCTCGTCGACGCCGACGATCGTCACCCGCCGCTCCTCGTCGTCCTCGCCCGCGTAGGTCACGGTCGCGCCGAAATAGACGCGATCGCGTGCCCGCTGTTCCGCCGGTTCCACGCTGATTGCGTGCCGGATGCGTCGGTCGAGGAAACGCAGCCGGCGGTCGATCTCGCGCAGCCGCCGCTTGCCGTAGAGATAGTCGCCGTTCTCGGAGCGATCGCCGTTGCCGGCGGCCCAGGAGACGATCTCGACCACGCGCGGGCGCTCGCGACGGCGTAGCGCCGCGAGCTCGGCGCGGAACCGCGCGAGGCCCCTCGGCGTGATGTAGCAGCCGAGGGCGGGGGGAGCCGCTTCCTCATCCGCCTCGCCGTCCGGCCCGTTGGGTTCGTGCATCGGAAGGAGTGTCGGCATGGAGCGGGCGGGTGTCGAGGGCGTCCTGCTTCGCGCGGTGGTCGTCGTGGCCGGGCTGGTGCCGGTCGGGGCGGGGCTCGCGGGGATCGTCGAGGGCGGCGCGATGACCGGTCATGCCGCGGATCCGGCGCTCGACAGCCATGTCCGCTACCTGTCGGGCCTCCTGCTGGCGATCGGGGTGGCGTTCTGGTCCACGGTCCCGGCGATCGAGCGGCGGCGCGCGCGATTCCGGCTGCTCACCGCGATCGTGGTGACGGGCGGCCTTGGCCGCCTGTTCGGGGCGGCGCTGCATGGCTGGCCGCCGGGGTCGATGGCGTTCGGGCTGGCGATGGAACTCGTGGTGACGCCGGCACTCTGCGTCTGGCAGTCGAGGATCGGCCGGCGTGACGCCTAGCGCCGCCGCACGAACATGATCGTCGCGGCGTGCAGGACCTCGGTCTGGTAGGAGAGATTCAGGGTATGGGTGTGCGAATGGTAGTCGCCGACCGCCTGCATCAGGTCGCCACGCGCCTCGTCGAGGTAGGTGCGCAGGATCGCGCCGGCGGCAGCGATGTTGTAGCAGGGCTCGGCGGTGAGGCGGCGCCGAACGGTCGCGACAGGAGTGCGGGTGTAGCGCGACAAGGGCGCGAGCCAGCGCGTGTTGACCTGCATCACGCCGAAATCGTCGGTGCCATCCTTGTTGTGGTGGACCACGCCCGGTGCGCCGCCCTCCACCCGGTGGATCGACGGCAGCACACGCGGCGGCAGGTCGTACAGGTGCGCGACCAGCGCCATGCAGGCGGCGAACGGCACCGGCATCAGCCTGCCTTCACCGTCCCTGAGCGATGCACGCGCCGTCCTGACGCCACGCCATGGTCCCCCCGGTCCACCTCTCCTCTATGGCACGCGATCGTGAGCGGGTCATGAAGTTTCTGGAACGAAAACCGTGCGGCTTGCCCGCGGCCCGGCGGCGGTCTATGCGCCGGTCATGACCACCAGAACCACGGACCGCCTCCAGCCGGACGGCGGCTTCACCCTGCTCGAGATCCTGGTGGTGATCGCCATCCTGGGCCTGCTGATCGGCCTGGTGGCGCCGGCCGCGCTGCAGCAGCTCGGCGGCGCGCGGATCAAGGTCGCCCACCAGTCGATCGAGCGGCTGGGCTCGGTGCTCGACATGTACAAGCTCGACGTCGGCAGCTATCCAAGTTCGGAGGAAGGCCTGACCGCGCTGGTCGAGAAGCCGTCGGACGCGGAGAACTGGAACGGACCCTACGTGAAGGGCGGCCAGCCGCAGGACCCCTGGCACCACCCCTATCTGTATCGGCAGCCGTCGGAGCGGGCCGACCACGACTACGACCTCTGCTCGCGCGGCCCGCAGAACCAGTCCGGCGACAGCAACTCCGGCGGGATGATCTGCAACCCCTGAGGGGCGCCCGGATGTCTGACGCGGCCGACCTCGCGACGGCGACGTTGCCGTCGGCCGCGAGCAGACGCTCGTTCACCATGGGCAGGCACGACGGGACCGACCAGGTCGCCTGCCTCCTCGGGCGTGAAGGCTGGGAGGCGGTCGAGCGGCCGTTGCCCACCTACCTGTTCCGGGAGGCGCTGCGCTCGCCTGGCCTGATACTCGATGTCGGCGCCAATACCGGCTTCTATACCCTGCTGGCGGCCTCCGCCTCGGCCAGCAACCATGTGGTCGCGTTCGAGCCGATGCCGGACATCCTCGAGCTGCTCCACCGCAACGTCGGCGCCAACGCGCTGCGCGAGCAGGTCCGCCTGATCAGGTGCGCGATCGGAGACCGCAACGGCGATGCCGACCTGTTCATCCCGCTGCAGGATCACGGCCTGATCGAGACCAGCGCCTCGCTGATGCCCGACTTCAAGTCGGACCATTCCGGCAGCCTGCGGGTGCTGCTGCGGACCCTGGACCGGGTGGTGTTCCGCCCGTCGCTGATCCGCAGGCGGGTCAGCCTGATCAAGATCGACGTGGAGGGACACGAGGCCGCGGTGCTGGCGGGAGCCCGGTGGACGATCGCGCGGCATCGCCCGCTGATCTTCATCGAGGTGACCAGCAAGACCGACGTCGATGCGTTGAACGGCTTCGCACGGAGCAAGCGCTACGTCGACGTCCGGCTGGACGCTGACGGCCCGCTCACGGTCAGGGACGACATCGCGTTCGACCACGGCGCCTGGAACCACGCGCTCGTCCCGCGTGAACGGCTCGGCGAGTTCCTCGCCGAGAACCCGTGACGCGGAGCCTAGCGCGACAGCACCGGAGCGATATCCTCCAGCGACTTGCACGCGCAATCGACGCCGATCAGCGCCTCGGCCAGAGCGCCGCCGCCCATCAGCACGGCGGCCAGCATGTAGCCGGCGCTGACCGACCAGGCGTGCCCGGTGCCGATCAGCGCGCCGAACACCCAGGGGGCGACCATGCCACCGGCCGCGGTGCCGATGGCGTAGAACACCGCGATCGCCATCGCCCGGGTCTCGAGCGGGAACACCTCGCTCGCGGTGAGATAGGCGCCGCAGGCGGCCGAGGAGGCGAAGAAGAAGATCGCCACCCACAGCAGCGTCTGCGACACCGGGCCGAGATCGCCGGCCGCGAACAGCACCGCGGTCAGCGCGAGCAGTGCGGCCGAGATGGCGTAGGTGGCGGTGATCATCTGACGCCGGCCGAGCGTGTCGAACAGCGGCCCCAGCAGGAACGGCCCGACGAGGTTGCCGGCGGCGAGCGGCAGGATGTGCAGCCCGACCCGGCCGGGCGGCACGTGATAGAAGTTGGTCAGCACCATGCCGTAGGTGAAGAACACCGCGTTGAACAGGAAGGCCTGGCTCAGCATCAGGATGAACACCAGGAGGCTGCGCCGGCGATGGACGACGAGCATCGCGTGCAGGATGGCGCCGAGGCCGAAGCTGCCGCGCGGCCGGATCGTCAGCCGCTTGTCGGTCGGCGCCAGCGCATGGCCGCAGCGCTCGACCTTGCGCTCGATGCCGGCCAGCGTGTCGTGCGCCTCGGCCGCGCGGCCGTGCGTCACCAACCAGCGCGGGCTCTCTGGCACGTAGCGGCGCAGCCAGATCACCGGCAGGCCGAGCGCGCCGCCGATGGCGAAGCCGAGCCGCCAGCCGACATCGGGCCG
Organism: uncultured Acetobacteraceae bacterium; assembly: GCA_964247395.1. Lineage (GTDB taxonomy): Bacteria > Pseudomonadota > Alphaproteobacteria > Acetobacterales > Acetobacteraceae > CAXTPV01. Next base: position 1,293 of record CAXTUK010000155.1, on the reverse strand, counting down.
GAAGACGCCGTGGCCCACGAAGGCCAGCGAGGCGATGGCGCCGACCGCCGCACCCGCCCAGTAGGACGAGTTGACCGCCAGCGTGACGCGGCCGCGCAGGCGCGCCGGCGTCAGCTCGTCGACCGCCGAGTTGATCGCGGCGCACTCGCCGCCGATGCCGATGCCGGTCAGGACGCGCGAGAGGGCGAAGGTGAGGAAATCGACCGAGACGGCGGACGCGAACACGCCCACCACGTAGACGCCGAGCGTGACGGCGAAGATCGCCCGCCTGCCGACCCGGTCGGTGAGCCAGCCGAAGAACAGGGCGCCGATCACCGCGCCGAGCACGTAGGCCGAGGCGGCGGCGCCGACATCCTCGGTGCTGAGCGACAGCGTCTGCCGCGACTGCAGCGCCGGGCCGATCGAGCCGATGATGGTGACCTCGAGCCCGTCGAGCACCCAGGTGATGCCGAGTGCGGCCACCAGCATGACATGGAAGCGCGACCAGGGCAGCCGGTCCAGCCGGGCGGGGATGTCGGTCTCGATCGTCGGGCTGTGCATCCCTTGTTCTACAGGCTCGGATGCGACCAGGCGAGGATCCTGAACGGCGCCCCGTCGTCGCCCGGTTCGAGCTGGACGACGCCCTCGCGGACGAAGACGGCGCCGCCGGCATGCGCGGTGACGCGCAGGTCGACCACGTCGTTGGCGCCCGGGTCGCTGCTCGCGGGGCCGTTGTCGACCTCGCCCGCCGCGGCCGCGGCGCGTCGGACCAGCGGGTCGGCGAGCGACAGCACCGGGTCGCTGCCCTGGAACACGGTCACGTGCGGTGCGAGCGCGCGAAACAGCGCCGGCGTGACGCCGAGCACCAGCGAGAGCTCGTCGATGCTCTCGAAGGCGGACCCGGGCGGCGCGTAGGACCGGCCCTCGGAACGGTAGGGACCGGCGACCGAGTTCTGCTGATCGGGCGGCACGGGCGTGTGCCAGGCGACGATGTTCTGGGCGATCGCGGCCGAGTCCTGCTCGCCGGCGCCCGCGAACTCGATCAGGGCGGCCAGCACGGGCGGCGAGGCGTTGTTGAGATCGACCTTGCCGGCCTCGTTGTGGATCTCGATGTCGGCCTCGCCGTTGGCCAGCTTCAGATGATGCCGGCCCCCGGCGTTCGACCATGGCTGCGCATGGTCCATCAGGTGGAACGCCGCTTCCTGGAAGGCGCCGTCGGCGGCCGGCGCGGCGATCGCGGCCCGCCGGAGATTGCCCCCGCGCCGCGCCGGCGCGCCGCCGGACCGTGGCGTCGCGCATCACCGCGACCCCGAA
>CAXTUK010000154.1:0-6132 GCA_964247395.1 uncultured Acetobacteraceae bacterium | reverse complement strand
GGCCCGTTGCTTCGATCGCGCGCGACAGCCAGCGATCATCGACCCCGAGCGCCGGGCCGATCCAGCCGTCCGGGCCGACCAGACGGCGCACGACGGGGTCGTGCGACGTGCGTGCCAGCTCCGGCGCGTTCGCGCGCGTGATGCCGTGTTCCTCGGCCTGGAGCAGTCCATCGTCCACCGCGGTCACGATCGCCGTCAGCCGCGCATCGCTGTCGCGCAAGGCCGGGGCGAGCGGGTCGACGGTGATGGTCCGGGCAAGAATGGCGAAGCTCTTCAAGGCCGGAAGCGAGAGGCGGAGATTGGCGAGTTCGGTGATGTCGCCGGTGACGAGGTTGCAATGGTTGGTCGCGAGCGCCGCGATCATCTCGCCCCGCTCCTGGAACGGGAACGGCGTGAAGGCGATGCCGAGCTCGTCGAGCCGGTCGCGAGCCGTCTGCATCGCGGGCGTGCCGTCGATCCAGCAGACCCTCGCGCCCTTGATGTCGGTCAGCCGCGTGATCCCGAGCTTCGGATCGACGAGGAAGCCCAGCCCGTCGATCAGCAGGGGCGGGGCGAAGCCGAGATGCATCGCCAGACCCAGCGCAGGGTCCGGCGTCGCGCCGAGCATGATGTCGGCATGGTGGTCGCGCAGGTCGCGCAATCCCGAGATCTCGTCGCGCTTGGCGTCGATGACCGCACGGGCCGGATCGCCGAGGATGGAGGCCGCCAGGGCGCGGCAATAATCCGCTTCGAACACGGACACGTCGCCGTGGCCGTCGAATTCGGAGTAGTCGTCGGTGTCGATGTTGACCGCGCAGACCAGGTGACCGCGGGCGCGGATCTCGTCCAGGGCATCGGCGCGCGCGGCACGGGGTGACAAGCCGGGCAATGCAAGCAGAGCAAGCAGAAACAGTCGGCAGCGCCGGTGAAGGAGGCCGGCGGCTGCCGGCCCCTCCACCGCGATGTCAGGCTTCATCAGACCGGATCAGGGAGTCCAGGCGCCGCTGGTGGGGATGCCGGGTGTCGCACTCGGGCGCGGGTTGAAGTCGGCGGGCGCCGGATCGATCACCGTTCCATCGGACATGAAGTCGGTCGGCGTGATGCCGATCGCCTTGCAGCCGCCGCCCTGTGCCGCGTAGTGCGGCAGGGAGTGGACGACCGCCGGATCGATCGCGGCGAAGCTGGCCGGGATCGGTGCGGCAGCGCCGGTCAGGCGCGCGTTGTCGAACGCCGGGAACAGGTCGCCGATGTCGGGCACGCCGTCGTCGGCCGGCGACAGGTAGAGCTGGCCGAGCTTGAAGAAGCCTTCGAGGCGGCCGAGAAGCTCGTCGGGTAGGTCGGCGAGCGGCGCCAGGCCATACAGTTCGTTGATGAACTTGATGACCGAGCTGTGCTCCGAATACTGATGAACGATGACGTGCGAGGCGCCGAACGGCGAGATCACGATCGCCGGAATGCGCGGACCGCCATCGATCGGCTTGCCTTCAGGATCGAGGGTCCGGATCCTGAGCTGCTGGTGATCGTAGAAACCGTCGGTCTCGTCGTAGGTGATGATGATCGCGCTCTGGCTCCAGTATCTGGAGTTCGCGATCGCGTTGACCGTGTCGGCGACCGAGGCCTCGGAGATCTGCGAGTCGGAGTAGCTGCCGTGATCGTCGTTGCCGGCGAAGGCGACGGCGAGGTTGGGGTTCGGGTCGACCGGCTTGAGATGGTCGAGATTGCCGTAGCCGCCCCTCACGTAATAGACGCCGCCGTCCGGCGCGAGATTGCCGTTGGCGACATCATCATAGAATCGTCCTTCGCCGAACAGATGCTTCTGCGACACCTGCGCATTGTCGGCGACGTAGCCGAAATACTGCGGACCCTCGTGATGCACGATGAAGTCGTTGTGCGGATTGGTGGGCGCGGTGTTGGTCGGGTCGCTTGGCTCGTTGTCGAAGCCGAGCTCGTACCAGGCCCAGTTGGTCGGCGGCAGGTTCTCGCCGGCGATCGCGGTGATGTCGTTGCGAACGTCGGCGAGGTCGACCGTCGGATTCTGGTCGGTGGCCACGATCTGCTCGATCCTGCCGCCCATGAAGGAGAGCGGCAGGCTGGCGTAGGTCTGGTCGATCGCCGGCTTGGCGGGGTTCTCGTCGCCCGGATTGTAGGGCGGCTTGACGGCGGACGGATCGAGGCTGGAACCGGGGAACGGGCCGGGATCGGCGAAGATCGGCACGCCGCTCGCGGCATAGGCGGTGTTGGCCGTGCTGACGTTCGGGTGCAGCGCCCACTGGGTGAGGCCGGACTGGCCGGCGATCATCGCGACGGCGTTGGGCGTGGACGGTCCGATCACCGTCTGGTGGAACGCGTCGAACATCGCGAAGCGGTCGGCGTACTGCCACAGGAACGGGATCGTATCGCAATCGATGTGCGCCATGTCGAGTTCGGCCATCTGCTTCTGCGCGAGCGTCGGCGGGGCGGAGGCCGGCAGGCCGGTCGCGAGCGAGACGACCTGGCCGGCGGCGTTGGTCGTCAGCTTCTCCTCGTTGAGCGCGTAGCGGTCGTTCGCCGCGAGGTTTTGCTTGTTGAAGTGCAGGTCGTTCTCGTAGCCCACCTGAGAGTGATCGACGCTGGCGACGTCGGCCGGATACAGCGGCACCGCCTTGCCGTTGATGTCCTTGACGGTCTGCGGGATCAGGAACGGCGTGACCGAGCCGGTGGTGTTGTCGGTGTTCTGGATTTTCTGGGTGAAGCCGAGGATCTTCGACGACGGCTGGTTGAACAGTCCGTCCACCTTCGGAAAGGAGCCGAAATAGTGGTCGAACGCGCGGTTCTCCTGGAAGATGACGAAGACATACTTGATCTTCTGACGCAGCAGCGCCTGCTTCATCGCATGCGAGAGGACGGGCTCGCTCGCCGGGTTGCTCGCGTATTGCATCGCGGCGGCGCTCGAAGGCGCGCCGGCGACGATTTCGGGGGCGGTTGCCGCGAGAGCGGGCTGAGCCGCGAGGGACGTGACCGCGATCGTCGCGCACGTCGACTTCCACCACTGCTTCGATGTCATCGATCTTCCTGCCGATATCGTGCCGGTCCAGCCCGGGATCGGGCGGCCCCTACGCGGCGGACACTGCCCCGGCCTGGAACGTCGTTGTGATGAAGCTTTGATGAAACGCGCCTGCCCTGCTCATCGGGAAGACCGTCAGAAGAATGCCTGGATGCCGGTCTGGGCGCGGCCGAGGATGAGGGCGTGCACGTCGTGGGTGCCCTCGTAGGTGTTGACCGTCTCCAGGTTCTGCAGATGGCGCATCACGTGGTATTCCTCCTGGATGCCGTTGCCGCCGTGCATGTCGCGGGAGAGGCGCGCGATGTCGAGCGCCTTGCCGCAATTGTTGCGCTTGACGAGGGAGACCATCTCCGGCGCCATCCCGCCCGCGTCGAACAACTGACCCACGCGCAGGCTGGCCTGCAGGCCGAGCGCCACTTCGGTCTGCATGTCGGCGAGCTTCTTCTGCACGAGCTGGGTGGCGGCGAGCGGGCGGCCGAACTGCTGCCGGTCGAGCGTGTATTGCCGGGCGCGATGCCAGCAATCCTCGGCCGCCCCCATCACGCCCCACGAGATGCCGTACCGCGCCCGGTTGAGGCAGCCGAAGGGGCCGGCGAGCCCGGACACGTTGGGCAGCAGCGCGGTCTCCGGGACCTCGACGTCCTCCATCACGATGCCGCCGGTGATCGAGGTGCGCAGCGACAGCTTGCCGCCGATCTTCGGCGTGGCGAGGCCGGCCATGCCGCGCTCGAGGACGAAGCCGCGGATGGCGCCGTCATGCGCGTCGGACTTGGCCCAGACGACGAAGATGTCGGCGATCGGCGCGTTGGAGATCCAGGTCTTGGCGCCCGTGAGCCGGTAGCCGCCCGGCGTGCGGACGGCGCGGGTGCGCATGCCGGACGGGTCGGAGCCGGCGTCCGGCTCGGTCAGGCCGAAGCAGCCGATCGCCTCGCCGCTGGCCAGACGCGGCAGCCAGGTGCGGCGCTGGGTTTCGTCGCCGTAGGCGTAGATCGGATACATCACCAGCGAGGACTGCACGCTCATCATCGAGCGGTAGCCGCTGTCGATGCGCTCGACCTCGCGCGCGACCAGGCCGTAGGCGACGTAGGAGGCGCCGGCGCCGCCATACTCCTCGGGGATGGTGACGCCGAGCAGGCCGGCCGCTCCCATGTCGCGGAACAGGGCAGGATCGGTCGCCTCCTCGCGGTAGGCGGCGATCACGTCGGGGAGCAGGCGCTCGTCCGCGAACCGGCGCGCGGTCTCGCGGATCATGCGCTCCTCGTCCGACAGCTGCCGGTCGAGGCGGAACGGATCGTCCCAGGCGAACGGAACCTTGGCGGGCCGGCTGGCCGGGTCGGCTTCGCGTTGCGAGATGCTCATGGTTCCTCCGTCGACTTCAGGGTGAGCGGCAAACCCGCGGCGATCAACACCACATGGCCGGCGAGCACCGCGATGCGCTGGTTGAGCAGGCCGGCCTCGTCGCGGAAGCGGCGCGACAGCGCATCGCCGGGGACGATGCCGAGCCCGGTCTCGCTGGCGACCAGGACGGTGGGGCGGGTGCGCGCCCGCAGCGCCTGCTCGACCGCTTCGATGTGGGACGCGATGTCGGCGCCGGCGAGCAGCAGGTTGGTCAGCCAGAGCGTCAGGCAGTCGACGAGCGCCGGCGCGTCCGTCTGGAGGGCGGAAGCGAGCTCGATCGGCGCTTCGAGGGTTCGCCAAGCGGGCGGCCGGCGGGCGCGGTGGCTGGCGATGCGGTCGCGCATCTCGTCGTCGAAGGCCTGTCCGGTGGCGATGTAGAGCGGGCCCGGCGCGTGGCCGAGCAGCCGCTCGGCATAGGCGCTCTTGCCGGAGCGGGCGCCGCCGAGGACCAGGGTGACGCGATTGACTTCGCCGGACATCGGGTCGAACCTTGCGCCTGGACGGTGCCGCCCGCGAGGGCGGTGAAAAGGGAATGCGGTTCGATGCCGCGGCTGCCCCCGCAACTGTAGGCGAAGAGCGCGCCGACGACACGCCACTGGCTCGCCTCCGAGCCGGGAAGGCCGTCGGCGCCGCCATCCGGCGCTTCGCGAGCCAGGAGACCTGCCGCCCGCGTTGGGACCGAGCGACCGGGCGGGGTGCCCCGGTGTGCGATCCCGTACTCTCCGCCGGGACCGGAGGGCGCGGGCGGTCGTGCACCCCGCGAGGATCGCATGACGCCCGTCCTGCATGTCTGCATCATCTGCCGGATGGGGCGCGACCTGGCGCCCGACGAGCGGCCGCCCGGGCTAGATCTGCACGACGCGGTCGTGGCGCGCGCCGGGGATGCAGCCGAGGTGCGGCCGGCGAAGTGCCTCGCCGCGTGCGGACGCGGTTGCACGGCGGCGATCGGCAGCCCCGGCAAGTGGACGATGCTGCTTGGCGGCTTGCGGGCGGCGATCGCGGACGACCTGATCGGCTACGCGTCGGCGTATGCGGCCTCGGCCTCGGGGGCGGTGCTGCCGTCGCGCCGGGCGGAGAGCCTGCGCGACGCGATCATCGGCCGGGCGCCGGGATGAGCGCGCGCATCCCGGCCACCATCGTCAGCGGGTTCCTCGGCGCCGGCAAGACCAGCCTGGTGCGGCACCTGCTCGCCAACGCCGGCGGCCGGCGGCTGGCGATCATCGTCAACGAGTTCGGCTCGCTCGGCATCGACGGGGCGACGCTGCGCGATTGCGGCATCCCCGGCTGCGACGACGTGGTCGAGCTCGCCAACGGGTGCCTCTGCTGCACGGTGGCCGACGAGTTCCTGCCGGCGATGACGGCGCTGCTCGACCGGGCCGATCCGCCCGATCACATCGTGATCGAGACCTCTGGGCTGGCGCTGCCGAAACCGCTGATCAAGGCGTTCGGCTGGCCGGACGTGCGGGCGCGGGTGACGGTGGACGGGGTGATCACGGTGGTGGACGGGCCGGCGGTGCTGGCGGGCCGGTTCGCCGACGATCCGGCGGCGGGCGCGGCGGCCGGGGCGCCCGACCCGTCGCTCGACCACGACAATCCGCTGGCAGAGGTGTTCGAGGACCAGCTGGCGGCGGCCGACCTGCTGGTGCTGAACAAGGCGGACCTGCTGGACGATCCGGCGGCGTTGTCGCGCGATATCGGCGCCCGGCTGCGTC
>CAXTUK010000153.1:0-6185 GCA_964247395.1 uncultured Acetobacteraceae bacterium | reverse complement strand
CCGCCGGCGTTGGCGTGATCGGCGCGACGCTCACCCCCGCCTATCCCCCCGGCGGCATGCAGGGTGGCGACGACCTGCCTGTAGCCGGCGATGATGGTGGCGGGCGGGCTGTCGGCGACGCTGAGGTCGTTGATGCCTTCGAGCCAGATCGCGGCCTTGAGGCCGGACAGGCCGAGCAGGTCGCGTGCGACGCGCTGCGCGGCCGGTTGGCCCACGAGATTGGCGGCCACGCCGTTGCCGGCGATGCCCTCGTTGACGACGCTGACGCGGTCGCCGAAGCGGTCGTGCAGCCGGCGGGACATGACGTCGGGCCAGCGGTCGCTGCCGTTCACCGTCGACGCGGTGCCGTCGGTGATGGAGTCGCCGTAGGCGCCGATGACGAGGGTGTCGGCGGGGGCGAGCACGTCGAGCTCGCTGAGGAAGAAGAAGGCGGTGGTGGAATAGGGGAAGGCGGTGTCGTCCTCGGCGCGGGTGAGGTCACCGGAGCCGGGAGCGCTGATGTAGGAGGTGCTGAAGGCATCGGCATGGTAGCTGGCGGGGCCGGAGGCGCCGGCGACGGCGAAGCTGACGGCGAGATTGCGGCCGCGCAGCAGGGGGATCGTCGCCGCGTTCACGAAGGGGAGGCGGACGGGGTCGCTGAAGGCCTGCTGGCCGGGCTGGATCGTCAGTTGCGGGCGTCCGGCGAAGGCGAGGGCCGCGCTGGTGCCGCGCACGAGGTCGGCCTGGTGGTCCTGCAGGGCGATCGTCGCCGCGGCGAAGGTGACGGGCCTGGTGCCGAAGACGTTGGAGAAGCGCACGCGGACCACCTCGCCCCAGAGGTCGGGCTTGATGATCATGCGCATGGTCTGGTTGGCGGCGCCGTCGGCGGTGGCGTCGGGGAGCGCGAAGCGGAGGTCGGGCTGCGGGTCGTAGGCCGGGATCGCCGGTCCCTGTGACCCGGTCGGCGCGACATAGGCGCTCTGGATGGCGGTGGCCCAGGTGGCGGCCCATTCGAGGCCTTGGCCGCTGCGCTGGGTGGGGACGGAGGCGCCCTGGGAGTGGGCGGGAACGGCTGCGAGCAGCCCGAGGAGGGCTGCGGCCGAAGCGGAGATGGCGGCTGTGCGGAGCGTAGGCGGGTGGTGCATTGTGTTCCGTCCCCAGGATCTCTTCTTGGTGGTGGCCTTGTTGGCCGGGATTGTGCGACAGGATGTTGGCTCGCGCCCGGACAGTAAAGCGGTGGTCGAGTCTCATATGACGGAGTGTGGTTGCAATCCGCGGCCGGGTTAACACCCGGGCGGAGTTCGTGCTTCGCGGTCTCTTTCGCGCCCGCTAACAAAGTCAGGCTCGCACTCAGCCTGATTGATGGCAAGCATCCGCCTGTAAATCGCCGAAAGCTTCGAGGGCGGAGCGAGCAACAGCTTGTCCATGCTCCTGAACGAAGTGGCCGGCATCGGGGAGAAGCAACGGCTCGGGACAGCCGCGTATATGCGCCCGCAATTCTCGCATGATCGCGGCATCGGGATCGTCCGCCCCGATCGCCATGAACGATTGACCAGACCACTCTTCCGACCAGAACCGCAGTGCCGCTCGCGCTTCGTCGACGCCCTCCATGTCCGGCTCGACCATGGCCAGGTCCGGAAACGTATGCGCTCCGGCCTTGAAGCGGCGATCGGGAAATGGCGCGTCATAGGCGGCGATCTCGGAACCGGTGAGCCCCGGCGTTGCTTCGGCGATCCACTGCCCCACGGGCATGTCGGCCGTGTTGCGAACGAGAGATCGCCATTCGTAGAAATGCGGGCTCAGCGGCTCGCCGACCGGAAGCACCGTGTTCATGACGAACAACCTGTCCAGCCGTGATCGAAAGCCCGGATCGACCGGCAGGGTCAGTCCGAGCGTGCCGCCCCAATCCTGCACCACCAGCGTGATGTCCCGGAGGTCGAGGAACTCGACGAGACGCAGCAGGAAAGTCCGGTGGAAATGGAAGGTGTAGGTGGCCTCGTCCACCGGCTTGTCGGAGCGGCCGAAACCGAAGAGATCGGGCGCGACCACCCGCGCCCCGCTTTCCAGCATGACGGGGATCAGCTTGCGATAAAGATAGCTCCACGTCGGCTCGCCATGCAGGCACAGGAACGTGTGCTTCGCCTCCCTCGACCCGAGGTCGAGATAGTGTGCTCTCAGGCCTTCGTACCCTGGGAGCGCCTCGATATATTGCGGTGGGTAGGCAAAGCCCGCCAGATCGGCAAAGCGATCATCCGGCGTGCGCAGGACTTCGATGGCGACCACGACGATATCTCCCAACAGTCTCTTTCAGGCGGGTCTGGGCGCGCCGCGCCCAGCTTGGTCCGGGGCGGCGCCCCGGGTGGGACTCCGGCGGGGGGCGGGTGACCCGCTCGTCGAGGCGTTCGTCCTCGATGCCGAGCGGCTCGAGGTGCGCCGTCGCCTCGACGGCGCCGGGCAGGACGGCGTCGATGGCGGCCTCGGTCGAGTCGCCGATCGCGTGGCCGCGCTCCACCGACAGGCCGCCATCCACTTCGAGGTGGTATTCGACGAACGTCCGGTCGCCCGAGTAGCGGGTCCGCAGGTCGTGCACGTTGCGCACGCCGTCGACCGACAGCACGGCATCGCGGATCCGCTCGCGGTCGGGGCGGGGGATCTCCCGGTCGAGCAGTTGCACCAGGGCGGCGTTGGCGATGGAACGCGCGGTCCAGAGCATGGCGACCGCGATGGCGAGCGCGAAGGCGGGGTCGGCGCGCTGCCAGCCGGTCAGCCGCGTCGCCAGGAGCGCCAGAATGACTGCCAGGTTGACCGCGAGGTCGGTCAGGTAGTGGGCGCGGTCGGCGGCGATCGCGGTCGAACCGGTGCGGCGAACCACCGCGGTCTGCATCAGGACCAGTCCGGTCGCCGCGACGAGGCTGCCGATCACCACCAGCAGCCCGGCCCGGAAGGCGTGCAGGGGTTCGGGGAACACCAGGCGCTCGACCGACTGGAAGGTCAGCACCAGGGCGGCGCCGCCGAGGAAGGCCGCCTGGGTGAAGGCGGCCACCGCCTCGCCCTTGCCGTGGCCGAAGCGGTGCTCGACGTCGGCCGGCCGCTCGGCGTAGCGGACGCCGAAGAAGGTCACCAGGCTGGCGCCGGTGTCGACGAGCGCGTCGACCGCGGAGGTCAGCAACGACACCGAGCCGGTCGCGATCCAGGCCGCCAGCTTGATCGCCACGAGCGTCACCGCGACGGTCAGGCCGACCCGTGTCGCCAACTTGCGCAGGCCGGGATGGCTGGCTGTCGGGTCGTGCACACTGGCCTCCGGGGCGGCGTCGGCCTGGTCGGGTGCGCGGGGCTGCCGGGCGCCCGGTCCTGGTTCCCTACTTCAGGTGCTGGGCCAGCAGCTTGTTCATCTCGAACATGGTGACCTTGTCCTTGCCGAACACCTTTTTGAGCTTGTCGTCGGCCAGGATCTCCCGCCCGTCGCTCGGGTTCTGCAGCTTGTGCGCCTTGATGTATTCCCAGACCTTGCTGACGACCTCGCCGCGGGCGAGCATGCCAGAGCCCACGATGGCGCCGAGCTGGGGGGAGGGCTGCAGCGGCTGCTGCAAGGCGTTCGGCTTGGCGCCGTCCTTGGGCTTCTTGACGGGCGTGCCCTTGGGCGGCGCCTCCTTGGCCCCGCTCTCCTTGGCCCCGGTCTCCTTGGCGTGGGTGGTCTTGCTCGGTGCTTTTGTCATCGGTTTCCTCTGCGCAGCCGGATCGGGTCGTGCCGCATACTCTCAACCATCGACAGGTTCTAGGCCACCCGGGTCTGCCCGGACGATGAAAAGAAACGATTGGCGGGGCGTTTGAGCCGCAGGTGGTCGCGAAGCGTGGCGCCCTCGTAGTCGCGGCGGAACAGGCCGCGGTCCTGCAGTTCGGGCACCACCCGGCCGGTGAAGTCGTCCAGGCCGCCGGGCAGCCAGGGGAACATCACGTTGAAGCCGTCGCAGCCCTCGCTCTCGAGCCAGCGCTGCATCTCGTCGGCGATGGTGCGCGGGGTGCCCACGAAGGCGAGCCCGGCGTAGCTCCCGGCGCGCGAGGCGAGCTCGCGGATGGTGAGGTTCTCGGAGCGGGCGAGCTCGACCATGCGCCGGCGCGCGCTCCGGCTCGCGTTGGTCTCCGGGATGTCGGGCAGGGGACCGTCGGGGTCATGGCCGGAGACGTCGTGGCCGAGCATGCCGTTGAGGGATGCGATGCCGCTGTCGTAGTGCACCAGGCTGTCGAGATGCGCGCGCCTGGCCCGCGCCTCGGCGAGCGTGTCGCCGACGACGACGAAGGCGGCGGGCAGGATCCTGAGGCTGTCCGGATCGCGGCCGATGGCCCGCATGCGCCGCCTGATGTCGGCGTAGAAGAGCTGCCCGGCCTCCAGGCTGTTCTCGGCGGCGAAGATCACCTCGGCGGTTTCGGCCGCGAGCTGGCGGCCGGCCTCCGAGCCGCCGGCCTGGACGATGACCGGCCAGCCCTGGACCGGGCGCGGGATGTTGAGCGGGCCGCGCACCGAGAACGCCGGTCCCTGGTGATCGAGCACGTGCATCCGCGCGGGGTCGAAATAGAGGCCGGCCTCGACGTCGCGCACGATGGCGTCGTCGGCGAAGCTGTCCCACAGGCCGGTGACGACGTCGTGGAACTCGCGCGCGCGGACATAGCGGGCGTCGTGGTCGGGCTCGGTCGGGTGGCCGAAATTGAGCGCCGCGTCGGGGTTGGCGGTGGTGACGATGTTCCAGCCGGCGCGGCCGCCGCTCAGATGGTCCAGCGAGGCGAACCGGCGGGCCACGTGCCAGGGCTCGTCGAAGGTGGTCGAGGCGGTGGCGACCAGGCCGATCCGCTCGGTCACCGCGGCGAGTGCCGAGAGCAGGGTGAACGGCTCGAAGGACGCGACCGTGTGGCTGCGCCTGAGGGCGGCGGGCGGCATGTTCAGCACCGCGAGATGGTCGGCCATGAAGAAGGCGTCGAACTTCGCGGCCTCGAGCTGCCGGGCGAAGCGCCTGAGGTGGCCGAAATTGAAGTTGGCGTCGGGCCAGGCGCCCGGGTAGCGCCAGGCGCCGGTGTGGATGCTCACGGGGCGCATGAAGGCGCCGAGATGGAGCTGGCGGGCCATCGTCTAACGGTTCTCCGATTGCAGCTCGGCGTAGATCGCCCGGTAGTCGTAGGTCGGGTAGAATTCGGTGCTGAAGGCGCCCCAGGCCTCGCTCTCGACGAGCCGGTTGATGTCGCGCAGGCGCTCGGCCGGGAAACGCAGCGTCACCACCTGGCCGATCCCCATCATCACGTACCACGAGACCACGTCGACGTCGGGCGGCGGGAAATGCTCGAACCAGCCCGTCTGCCTGAGGTGATGGTTGATCTGATCCACCGTCATCGTCTCGTCGTGGCGCAGGAAGATGGTCAGCATCTGCATGCCCGGGCCGCCGGTCGGGCTGTCGATGTCCTGCGGCGGCTCCGCGTCGGCCCGGCGCAGCATCAGCAGCGGCAGCGCGGTCAGGAGACGCCATACGGCGCGTCGCGTGCTCATGGTGAACTCCTGGTGTGGCCCGGACGCTACGGCGCGGCCCCGGAATTCGCCAGACCGGCGACGTCACGGTCTGTTGCAGTGCGGAGTTCGCGCAACTCGGTCAGGTGCTTCGGGGGACGGGTTTCGCGTCGGGGGTTGGCTGTGTGCGTTCTGCTGGTCGAGGATGAGCCGACGATACGCGAGATCATGGTGGAGAGCCTGTCCGAGGCCGGGTTCGAGGTGCACGAGGTCTGCAGCGGCGAGGAGGCGGTCGCCGCGATCGAAGGCGGCGGCAGGGGTTACACCGCGCTGGTCACCGACTTCCACATGCAGGGCGCGACGACCGGCGCGCACGTGGCCGCCTCGATGCGGCGGGCGCTGCCTGGCGTCCCGGTGGTGATCGCGTCCGGCCGGCCGGACATGTTCGAGCCGTCCTGGCGGCGGGATCTCGGCTACAACCTGCTTTGCAAGCCGTACCTGGCGCGCGACCTGGTGGCGCTGGTCACGGCCTTGCTGGCCACGACCGCGACGTGACCATCGCGGCGAAGCCGGGCCGTCGAGCCAGCAGGTTCGGCCGCCGTCCGTCGAGCAAGGCGGCCAGCACGACCAGAGATCCGCCATGGGCGATCACGACGTGCCGACCGGGAGAGGCGAGCAGGAGGCGCGCGAACGACCGGACGCGGCGGATCAGGCC
>CAXTUK010000152.1:5630-6228 GCA_964247395.1 uncultured Acetobacteraceae bacterium | reverse complement strand
CCCTTGGCCTGGAGCTGCTTGACGAGCGATCCGACGCTGGTGCCGTCGGGCAGGTTGTCGGTCGGCAGTGTGCCGCCCAGACCGCCCCAGCCGACCGAACAGCCGCCGGCGGTCAGGAAGGCGAGCGTAAAGTTCTTGATGCCGGATTGCTGCTGGATGGCGAGCAGCTGCTCGTCGGGCGACAGGCTGATGTCGATGAACGGGGAGTAGAGCCCGGCCCCCGCGGGCGCACCGCAGTTGCCGGTGCAGGCCGGCGTGGTGACGCTCAGCGCCGCGCTCTGCGGCGACATGCCGGTCTCGTCGCTGGCGGCGACGGTGAACTCGTAGGCGGTCGAGGGCGTCAGGCCGCCAACGGTCAGGCTGGTGCTGGTGGTGGTCCCCACGGGCGTGCCGTTGCGAAAGACCGTGTAGTTGCCGAGCGAGCAGTTGGCCGCGGCGGTCGCGGCACTCCACGCGATGGTGGCGCTCGAACTCGTCAGTCCCGAACTGGTCAGGCCTGCAGGCGTGCTCGGCACCGCGGCGCACGCGCTGCAGGAGCCGGTCGAGGTCCAGGGCTGCCCGCTGCTGCTCGGGCCGCTGTTGCTGGCCGGGTTGGCGC
>CAXTUK010000152.1:0-5620 GCA_964247395.1 uncultured Acetobacteraceae bacterium | reverse complement strand
GTCCACCAGTTCGCCGTGTAGTTGATGCCGTTGACGTTCGCCTGGCCGCCCTGGGTGTAGACGGTGGCGACGTTCCAGGGCGCGGCGCAGCTCGAGCCGCTTGCGCCGTTGCTCGCCGGCGGCATGACCGGCGCTGAGGTTGGAGCCGGGGTTGGGGCGCTCCCCGACGAGGCGCCCGTGCTCGCTGCCGTCCAGAGCGCCGGCACGGCGGACGGTTCCCAGCCGGGCTCCGCGGTATTGGCCTGGATGCATCGGTAGGTGACGCCGTCGTAGTCGACCTGCTGGCCGACCGAGTAGGAGGTCCCGGCCTGCCAGGCGGCGACCGTCTGCGCGCACGCCGCGCGGCTCAGGATCATCGGCGAGATCAGGCAGGCGGCGAGGAGCCAGTTGGTTCTGGTCATGGCGTTTCCCCTGTGCATCAGTTGAGAACCCACTGCTGGTTGCTGCCGCCGGTGCAGGTCCAGGCCTGCACGATCGTCTCGGGAGCGGTCGCGTTGCCTCGCACGTCGAGGCAGAGCGCGGTGTTGCTGGCGGGATTGAAGCTGTAGCCGGCGCCGGACGGCGCGGCGTGCCAGGCCTGCGAGGCCGAACCGTCGCACGGCTCGAGCGCGACCGGCGAGCCGGCCGTCGTGCCCGTCGCGGCGAGGCAGTAGGCGCCGTAGGAGACGGCGATGTTGTAGTCGCCGGCAGGCGAGACGCCGTTGCTCGAGAACCTCCAGCTCTGCGCGCCGGTGCCGTTGGCGGGCCAGATGTCGATCTGGTTGCCCGCCCCGGTGCCGGACTCCCAGTCATCGAGCACCAGGCCGTGCGCGTTCTGCGGATTGACCGTGAATGTTCCGCTCAGGTCGCTGGCAGGGGGGGAGCCGGTGGCGATGGCGTCGATCATCGCCTGTCCGTTCGGCGATCCCCAGCCGGTGACGAGATCGTAGCCCGGCACGGCCGAGAAGCCGCCGATCGAGTTGTTGTTGTTGCCGAAGGTGATGTCGTGGAAATCGCTGCCGTAACTGGAAGAGACGCCGATGGCGTAGATGATCGGATTGAGGAAGCCGACCGAGGCCGACCCGTTCTGTGTCGCCTGCTGGTTGATCAGCGCCATGAATCCCGCCCATCGCGGGGCGGCGAAGCTGGTGCCGCCAAGACCGCCCTGGCAATTGCCAGCGGCACAAAACCAGTTGTCGTCATTTGCCTCGGCGGCGACGTCCGGCAGGTTGCGGACGGTGGTCGAGCCGCCATTGGACGCGTTGATGACGCCCGGAAGTTGCTGGTAGGCCGGTATGGGAAAATTGTTGGGACTGGCGCCGCCGCTGCTGCCGATCCAGGCGGTTTCCGACTGCCACGAACCGCCCGAACCGTTCGTGGTCAGATCGGTGCCGCCGACCGCGGTGACGTACGGATCGTCCGCCGGGTAAGCGTAAGTGGTCTGGCTGTTGGGAGGGTAGGCGCCGGAGTCGCCGGAGGCGACGAAGACGTTCTGGCCCTGTGCGGCGAACTCCTGGAAGATCGGCTCCTCGGTGGTCGGGTCGGCGGGATAATAGCCGATGGAGACGCTCAGCTGCTTGGCCCTGTCGTCCGAGGCCATCGCGTTGAAGATGTCGAAAGTGTTGCTTCCGAAATACTCGATGACCGAACTGACGCCAGGGGCCATGGAGAACGAGGAGACGATGTCGACCACCGGCTCGCCGTCGTCGCATCCGTTGCAGACGTTCTGGGTGCCGTCGTCCGATGCGTTCTGGACGACGGAGGGATCGAACGACTGCCCGATGGTGCTGAAGTACTTCTGCACGTCGCTGAGGTCGTAGGGCAGTCCGTAGATCCCGATCGACTGGCCGGCGCCGGTCAGCGCCGAACCTCCATAGTAGGCGGCCCTGAAGTCGCTGCCGACGAACTGGCCGCCCGGACCGGAACCGGTGGTCTGCCGACGCAACTCATCGGGTTGCGCGTGACGGAGACGCGGGCGAGGCGGCGAAAAATTATCCAGTCCCGAGATATGCCAGAGCGGGAACGGCAGGTCGGCCGCGGGCTCCCGGTCGGGTGCGTAGAAGTCACGGTTCTCCGCCCTGTTCCGGTAGACATTCATCCTGACATGGAGCGCTCGCTGGATATCCGCGACCGTCCCGCTGACGTCGACGAGCATGCGGTTGGCGGGCGTTCCGGTCACCTTCAGGTTGTGAGCGCGTGCGAATGCCAGCACGGCGTCGTAATCCTGCTGCGTCGGTCCGAAGCGGCTGGTGAACTCCACCACCGACAGGAACTTGCGGTAGGACGGACTCTGCGGATCCGACAGCCGGCCGAGCAGCGTCTCGAGTTCCGCCCGATGACGCAGCGGCAGGTCGAGAGAAATCTTCATCGTCTGTGTCGCCGACAGCGGCCGAAGCAGGGGTGACAATCCGAGCGCCACGGCTGGCCGGAGGTGCTGGGTCATCGGAGCCTGCTGCGCCACGGCGGGCAATGCCGACAGGGAGATCGCGGTCGCCGAGCAGAAGCCGAGCAGGACGTCGCGGGTGCGGGAACGAGCAGCCATTGATGGCTTCCTTTCTGGAACCAGGGAGATCGCCTAGAGCGGACCGATCGAGAGCTGCATCGAGGTCGGGCCGTAGACGACGATGTAGCTGCTCTGATTGCAGGTGTCGTCGTAGCCGAACCCATAGGCATGATTGTCGAGCGCCTGCGCGTGGATGTTCGCCGCGTACTCGTTGACCGGCGCTGCGCGATAGAACTCGCTCGGCTGGCACGCGGTCAGGTTGCCGTCGGCGAGCAGGTCGGTGCGCATCAGCGCGCCCTGCAACTGAGCCGCGATGTTCAGCGAGTCGGCATACAGCGTCGGATCAGACGGCGCCGGATTCGGCGCGAGCGAGCCCGCGTAGGCGCTGTAGGTCGTGGGCTCGGGGATCGAGAACGTCGCACCCGAGGCGGTGTCGGTGAAGACGAAGTTGCCGTTCGTCGTCCGGCCGGTGAAGCTCGTCCCGTTCGACTGCACGCTCAGGCCGCCGTTCGCGTATTGCGAGAAGGCGGATGCGATGTAGCCGTCGAGCTGGTCGGCGGGAAAGATGCCCTGATCGATGCCGTGATTGGGCGCGATGGCGCGAAACGGGCTGCCGTTGGCGTTCACGACGAGGGAGTTCCAGGGCGCTCCGGCACCGGCGATGCCGGCGAGGCTCTGCTGACGCACCGTCGTTCCGGGATCGGTCGGAAAGCCGCTGTCGAGCGTCGTCGGGGTCTTGAGGTCGCCTTGCAGGCCGGTCAGGCTCAGCTTCATCGCCAAGCCGAACATGTCGACCTGGGTGACGTTGCCGCCGAGCGCGCTGACATTGCCGGCCGCATTGGCCGCCCAGGTCAGCTCGGCCCAATCGAACTGGGTGTTATAGTTCGGATCGCTCGACACCCAGCCGGCCGGCGTTCCGGGCGTGCCGCTCGGCGACGAGTTGACGGAGAGCGGCGCGCCAAAGGAGACATAAACCCGCATGCCGACCATCTGCGGCAAGGCGACCGTCGTGGTCGCGCCGGTTCCGACATCGATGCCGAACGACTGCAGGCCCGGCGAGTAGTGCGTCGCCTGCAGGTCGCCCCGCGTGTCGCTCACGGCGTACCAGACATTGTTGACCTCGCCGACGATCGCGACATAGAGGTCGGCGTTCGACCCGGTATTGTTGGTCAGGACGAGCGGGATGGTCGGCAGGCCCAGATTGTTCGTCGAGGGGGCGGCCCCGCCGGTGGCGTAAAGCACGTTCCGGTCGTCGTTGGACTTGAAGGCGATGGAGAGGTTGTTCTGGAACGCGGTGGCCGCCGGCGGACCACCGATGGTGTCGTAGGGGGATTTGGTGGCGGCCGGAAAGCCGCTTCCGGTCGTCGACGACGTGACGAACAGGGCGTTGCCCGGATCGTCGGCCTGGAAGGCCACGTCGAGCGCGCCATTGACGACCGCCAGCGACGGGGCGCTGCCGATCTTCACGTCCGGATAGTCCGTGGCGGTCGGGAAACTGATGCCGTCCGACGACGAGGACACGAACAGATCGTGCCGGGCGTCATTGGCCTGGAAGGCGACGTAGAGCTGGTTGTCGAAGCTTGCCAGCGATGGCGCGCTGCCCATCAGGATGTTGGGATAGGCGACGGTGGAGAAATTGCTGCCGTCGGCGGATCTCGCCAGGACCAGCCTGTTGCTGGCATCGCCGGCCTGGAAGCCGACGACGAGCTGGTTGTTGAAGACGGCGAGCGCCGGCGAGCCGCCGGCCGGGAGGTCGCGATGCTCCGTCGCGGGCGCGAAGTCCACGCCGTCCGACGAGGACGTGAGCATCAGGCTGCCGCTTCCGTCGCTGGCCTGGAAGGCAAGGTAGACCTTGCCTTTGAAAACGGTCATCGCCGGCGCGCTTCCCATGACCATCGAGGGAACGGCGGTGGCGGTCGGGAAGTGCGTGCCGTCCGACGATGAGGCGACGAACAGTATGTTCCGGGAATCGTTCGATCTGAACGCGGTGTAGAGACTGCCGTTGAAGACGGTGCTGGCGGGCGCGCTGCCCATCGTCACGTCCGGATTGGCGACGCCCGGTGAGAACGCGACGCCCTGCGCACGAGATGCCGGCGCGGCGACGATCAGGGCGGTCGCCACCACCGCGGAGGCGAGATGAGGCCAAGCCGGCACGATCCGGCGCTGCGAAGCTGACATTCCCATGCGTTCCTTCGAAGTCTCGGCTGGGCAACGACCGATCCATTGCCCAGCCATTCGGAAGATCGAGAGCGAGCGGGATCCCTTGATCAACGCCAGTGCAGGCGTGCGGCGTAGATGACGTTGCTGTCGGTCCAGGTGACGAGAAGGGTCTTGCCCGAGGGGTCGTACTCGGGATGCGGCGTGATCGCGTAGCGGACGGCGCTGCACTGGTTGTTGGGACAGGTGGAGGCGACGGTGACCGGTTTCGTCCACGGCCCTTCGAGTTTTGGCGCCGTCATCACCATGATGTCGGTGTAACCTACAGCTGCGCCGCCGGCGGTCATCCACGTATTATAGTAATTGCTCCAGAACGGATTCGACTGTCCCAGTTCCCGATTGGAGAACAGCGCCATCGCGCTCGTTAGCTTTCTGGTCCCGAAGTTTCCGTTGGAGCTGAAGCGCTGCTGGGTCCAGGCGTTGGCCGACTGGTCCCAATATTCGTAGGCGGAAACGTCGGTCGCCTGCGTTCCTGGTGCCCGCGCGAGATAGACGTCGACGCCGAACGGGTCTGGTCCATGACCATAGACGTAGACCTTGCCGTCGACCGGGTTGTAGGTCACGCCGACGTCGCCCCAACGCGGCTCGGACGGGCCCCATGTGGTGTCGCTGGTCCGAACGGCGGTGGCGCCCGTCGCGTCGGCGCTGACGGTCGCGACACCCGCGCCGATGATGCCCTGGCCATTGCTGCCACGATCATCCTTCAGGAACCAGACCAAGCCCTTGCCGGGTGCGTATTCGACGACGTTGGTGCCGCCGAACGAGTAGCGTCCGAGCCCGCCGTTGGCATTTTCGGCGGCGTTCGCCTGGATCCACTGGCTTGGGTTGCCCCCCGGGGAGACCTCGTCATAGATCCGCGTGTTGTCCCGGTTGTCGCCGAGACCAACGCTGTCGTTGGCCGTGATGTAGTAGCCGCCGCTG
>CAXTUK010000151.1:0-6231 GCA_964247395.1 uncultured Acetobacteraceae bacterium | reverse complement strand
GCGTCGTCCGGTGTGCGTTCGGGCGAGATCTCGCGGTCGTCGGACATGCAGCCGACTACATCGGCGGGGTGACGCCGTTCTCGCCGGCGAGCACGCGAAGCGCCGTCAGGTGGTTGCCCTCGCCGGAGGCGATCACGAACGCCTTGGCGCCGACCTCGGCGACGCTGCGGTCGGCCGGGTGGACCAGGACTACCGGCGCGGTCGGCGGCAGCAGCACCTTCGAGCTGCCCTTCCGGCCGGTCTTGGGGTCGGTGAAGGTGACGGTGATGGTGCGGCCGCCGGCGGAGACCTCGCCGCGCGAGACGCTGCCGTTGGTCATGGTGCTGTGGGTGGTCGGGTCGGCGAGCGTGTGCGAGGTGGCGACCGTGCCGTTGGTCATGGTGCTCGCGGTGGCGGGCGCGCTCGACTGGGTGGTGTCGGTGATGGTGTCCCACGGGTACTGGCCTTCGCCGGTGCCGCGCATGGTCTCCGGGAAGACGACGACCTCGAGCGCCACCATGAAATCGGGCGGACCCTTGGTGGCGGTGCCGATGAAGTCGCCCGGCTGGACCTCGTCGAGGCTCGACTTGGCAAGGCCGGCGAACTTCGTGTCATTCGTCAGATCGAGGGTAACGGTCTGGCCCTGCCGGGTTGAAAGGGTCATCTGGTGCGTGTCGACCTGAGTAATGGTGCCGCGCAGGCGCTGTAACGGTGCGGCGGCGAGGCTCTGCTGTCCGGCGAGAAGAGCGGACGTCAAGGTCAGGATCGCGGCGGCGCGCTGCATGGAGTTGGTCCTCGATGATGTTGCGACAGACAGATGGGGTGAAAGCGGGGGCCGGGTATCCTGGTTCACGGGCGGTGGCGCACCCCGCGATCGTGCGGCTGACGCACTGGGTGGGAGCGGCCGCGCTGATCTGCATGATCCTGAGCGGCTGGAGCATCTACAACGCGTCGCCGATCCTGCCGTTCACCTTCCCGGCCTGGGCGGGACTGGGCGGATGGCTGGCCGGCGGGATCGCCTGGCACATCAGCGCGATGTGGGTGCTGAGGGCGGACGGGCTGGGGTAGCTCGCCTTGGGCCTGGCCTCGGGGCATTTCCGGCGCGACATCGCGCCGCGGTCCCCTGCCCTGCTCCGGCGCGACCTGGTGGCGGCGTTGACGTTCCGGCTCCGGCACGCCAGCGGCCACTACAACGCGGTGCAGCGCCTGCTGTATGCGTTCGCGATCCTCGACGGATCGACGTCGGTGCTGACCGGGCTGTCGATCTGGAAGCCGGTGCAGCTCGGCTGGCTGACCTGGTGCTTCGGCGGCTACGACACGGCGCGGGTGATCCATTTCTTCGCGATGAGCGGGCTGGTGCTGTTCCTGGTGGTGCACATCGTGCTGGTGGCGCTGTTCCCGTCGACGCTGGTGACGATGGTCACGGGCGGTAGGCGAGCGCCGGAGCCGGTCGGGGAGGCGGGTGAATGACCGATCCCGAGCCACATCGGCGCCGGATGCTGCAGGTGCAACGCCGGATGCTCCTGCGGGGCGCGTTGTCAGTGGGCGCGCTGTCGCTGCTGGGCGGCTGCGATCTCGAGGACGACGACGCGATCGATCGGGCGCTGTTCGCGATGATGCGCCTCAACGACCGGGCGCAGGCCTGGCTGTTCGACCGGCACCGGCTGGCGGCGGAGTTCCCGGCGAGCGCGATCACCCGGCCGCCTCGGTTCAATGCGTTTTATCCTGAATACCAGGTGCGCAGCGTCGATCCCGGTTCGTGGCGGCTGGAGGTGGGGGGCTTGGTCGACGACAAGCGGCCGTTGGCACTGGCGGATCTGCGGCAGATGCCGCAGCACAGCCAGATCACGCGCCACATCTGCATCGAGGGCTGGAGCCAGATCGGGCAGTGGTCGGGCGTGCGTCTGTCGGACTTCCTCGCGCGGGTCGGCGCCGACCGGCGGGCGCGGTTCGTCGGCTTCAAGTGCTTCGACGGCTACTCGACGAGCATCGACATGGCGTCCGCCTTGCAGCCGCAGACGATCCTGGCGCTGGAGTTCGACGGCGCGGCGCTCGATCCGCCGTTCGGCGCGCCGGTGCGGCTGCGGATCCCGACCAAGCTGGGCTTCAAGAGTGCGAAGTATCTGTCGTCGGTGTTCGTCAGCAACACCAATCCGGGCGGATACTGGGAGAACCAGGGCTACAACTGGTTCAGCGGCTCCTGAAGCTTCCGGTTCAGCAGGTGGCGACGCCTTCGGCAACGCTTCGGGCGACCAGATCGAGATAAGCGGCCCGTACCGTTTCGGGCACCTGGTCCGCATGGGCGGGAATGTCGCTGACAAGGGCACCGACACGTTTGCAGAAGACGTCGACGGTGCGCGCATGCGCGGCGGCAACGCCGGGGATTGCCATCAATCTTGCCCGTTCGCGCGCGGTCTCGTCGGCGTAGGCGAGAATAGTGCGATCCTGAACCTGGTTGTGGCCGTCAAAGTCGTAGAGGAAGCCGGGAATGAAGACATTGTTGAATCGCGGCTCGTGTGCAGCGGCACTCTGGACCGAGTTGCGCGCGAACTTCCAGACGCACTCCGGAAACGACTTCGAGTAGTAGTGGTTGATCCACGCCGGACCGGCATCTTCTCTGTTCCTGTGCGCGCCGGCACCGCCCAGCCGTCCGGGGCTGAAATGCGGCTCGCCGCACGAATCAAGCGCCAACCCGGAAACCCGATCGGGCCAGATCGACATGTGCGGCGCGCTGCCCCAGACGCGATTCGACCGTGTGATCGTCTTCACGTGCGGGTTGAGACGCGCTTCGCGACCGACGATCCGCTCGATGAGTGGACGATCCGAGAATGTCGCCTGCCCGTCACTTCCGAAACCGCGCCAGTTGAGCGCGACCGCATCGCCGCCGCGAGCCTCCTGCAGTTGAAGGAAGGCAGCCAGCGAGGAGGACGAACCCGGATCAACGACGATGTACTCGTCGAGGTCGATCACGGCGATCCAGCGATAATCGAGGATTTCCGGGACGCAGAGGAACGCGTGATTGTAGGCCTTATTCTGGATTGAAACCGTCGACTCGACCCGGTTCGGCAGGCAAGTGATGATGCCAGCGTGCGCCAGAGCGAACAGCAGGCCGTCCGAGTCGTCATCATTGTCGTTCGAGTAGATGAAGAAGTGCTCGACACCCATGGCACGGTGATAAGCGATCCAGTTGACGATGTAAGGTCCCTCGTTTCGAGCGGTCGCCACCGCGGCGAGGCCGTTGGTGGGTTCGACGTGGCGTCGAACCGCGGCCAGAAGGTGGAGCATCGGGTCCGGAGAGGCGCGGCCTTGCTGAACGACGGTGGCGAGCCCGTCAAGCTCCGGGCCGACGTGGATGATGTTCCTTCGGGACCGCGCCTTCGCCCAACGTGCCACCCCATGCAAAGCCGGGCCGGACCATGACTCGGACGGCAACGCGGACGAGAGCTTGGCGGCGAGGTCCGGATGCTCCAGCAAGCCGGCAGCAACGGTGACGATCGTGTCGGGGGGAGCCAGGCGGAGCAACGACTGTCCGAGGATCGCGATCCAATCGACAGGTGCTGCCGACAGCCAATCGAGAACGGCGTCGGGTCCGAATCCGGCGCTGAAGACCGTCTCGATCGAAAGCAGGGCCGCATTGGTCGCTGAGGGTAATTCGGGGCATCGTCGCGCAACGAGCCGGAACACTTCCCACCCGCCGACGTCGGTTCGATTGAGCTGAAGCGGCAGCGACGTTCCATACGATCCAGGTATCGCGCAGGCGTAATGATCAACCAGAGGATCGCGCAGGACGGCCGTCTCCGCATCGCCGTGTCGCCGGAGACGGTAGGAGAGCACTGGCGCGCGAAGCAGATCGCCTTGCATGCCGAGTTCGATCGGGGTCTCGCCGTCAGCGACGACGAAGCCGAAATGCGGTATGCTGCGGAGACGAAATAGCACAAGGTCGCGTGCGTCTCCGCTCAGCTCCGCGCTGTCGTTGATCAGCAAGCCGTCGAAAGCGCGAGCCCTTACCACGCCGCCATCGGCTGAACGGATCCCGAACGTCTCGAAGGCGCCACTTCCAGTCGCCTTCTGATACCTTCCGGCGTGCCTTGCTCGGAGCGACTTGGCAAGCCACGAGAGAGTCGTCATGAGCAATCAAGTCCCGCGGGGTTCGCGAACGCATGGTGGGGGCTGGCGATCATGCCAGCGGGGTCTGCGTCCGCCCTGATCCCTCGACGACGCCAGCCGCGATGCTGCCGGTGACAAGCGCGAGATAGTTCTCGCGAACGTTGTCGGGCAGCTCGTCCGCGTGCGCCGGGATATCGCGGACAAGCCTGCGCATTGCTTCCCCCGTCCGACTCACGCAAACCGCGTGAGCGGCCGCAACGCCGGGTTTGCGCATCAGTTCGTCGCGCTCCTGTGATACCAGTCCTGAATTGGCCAGGATCGTGCTGTCCTCCACGAGATCGGTTCTGTTGAAGCCGTCGAGGAATCCCTCGACGAATTTGGCATTGAAGCGAAGCTCATGCCCGCGCGGATCGTCGGCGCTGCTGCGTCCGTATTTCATGACGCACTCGGGAAGTGATCGCATGAAGTAGTGGTTGACCCAAGCGGGGCCGGTCTCCTCGGCCTCTCGGAACGCGCCGATCCCGCCGATCAGACCCGGGCAGTAGTGTGGCTTGCCGAGTGCGTCGACCCCAAGACCTTGAACCCGGTCGGGCCATAGCGGCGCGTGGTGAAGCGTCCCCCAGACACGGTTGGAGCGCACGATGGTCTTGACGTGACGATTATCGGTGGGTTCGCGCCGGGCGAAACGCTCAGCGAACGGCCGATCGGCGAAGGTCGTCTGGCGGTCGGAACCAAACATGCGCCAGTTGAGCGAGACGCTTTCGGCACCTCGGGCTTCCTGAAGGTCAAGGAAATCGACGAGCGAGATGAACTTTGTCGGATCAACAACGAGGTATTCGTCCAGATCAATCGTCGCCGTCCAGCGGAAGTCAAGAAGTTCAGATACACGAAGGAAGGCATGGTTGTAGGCCTTGATCTGGCGGCTGACATCAGTGGCGACACGATTCCGGAGAAACGTGATGACGCCGCCGTCGGCGAGGCACGACAAAAGCTGGTCGGAGCCGTCGTCGTTGTCCTCGGACGAGTAAATGAAGAAATGCTCGACGCCAACGGCCCGGTGATGGGCAAGCCAATCGACGAGGTAAGGCCCTTCGTTACGGGCGGTGGCGACGATGGCGACGCTCCGGGTCGGCTCCACGCGACGCCGGGCGGCCGCGTGGAGATGCAGTGTCAGATCGAGGCAGGGCGCGCCGAACCGCACGGCATTCGCGAGCGGATCGAGATCGGGACCGACTTCGATCCGGTTGCGGCGGATGCGTCTGCGCGTCCAACGCTGCAGTTCCGGCAGGGCGCCCTTCATCCCTGGACTGGCCGGCCAAGCGTTGGACATCTTTTCGGCAAGGCCAGGAATTTGGAGCACAGCGGCGCCGATCGCCGCGAGCGTATCGGGAGCGGCGAGGCGAAGAAGCGACTGGCCGACGACTGCAAGGGTCTCCTCTGGTTCGTTCGCCAGCCAGTCGATCACGGCGCTCGTGCAGAAGGCAGAGCGCAGGATCGGGACCACGGATGACAGCGCAAGCGAGATCGCGAGTGCCAAGCGTGGCGACGGTATGGTCGGACCGCGCCTGAACGTTTCCCAGCCACCGATGGTGGCCCGGTCAGCGACGAGCGGCGTCGGTGTATCACCGAGCGGCCCCGCGCACACGTAACGTTCGGCGAGGGGATGCCTGAATGCGATGGTTCGGGCGCCTCCGTTTCGAGACAATCGCAATGAAAGCAGCGGCACGCGAAACGTATCTTCATGCAAGCCGACAGCCAAGTGTGGCTCGTCGGACGCCGCAAGGAAACCGATCTGCGGCGCCTCGGGAAGCCAGAGAAGCAGGATGTTGCGATTCGCCGGCGTCGAGCCAGGTGATTGGTGGACGAGCATTCCATCGTCGGCCCGTGCGCAGATGATACCGTCGTGCGCGGAGCTGATCTCGTACGCCTCGAAACCGTTCTCCGGGACGCTTGCCAATACCGACCGGTGTGCCCGATTACTTGACCGAACCAGTCCAGCAATCCCTGTCATAACAAATCGCCCCTCGCTTCGTGATTGCGGTATAGCAACGGAAGAGCCGGAATGGAAGACAAGCGGGTGCGGCACAGTCTCACCGGAGAGTCGCGACTGGCCGCAACGGTCAGGATCATAGACCCGCTCAACCT
>CAXTUK010000150.1:0-6306 GCA_964247395.1 uncultured Acetobacteraceae bacterium | reverse complement strand
GGCGCGCAGCTGATAACCGCCGACGGCACCCAGCCGGGCGCGTCGCGCTCGTAGAAGCCTTGCGCGTAGACGATGAAGGAGGCGCTGGTGGCGCTGGGGGTCGAGTTGTCGTCGGTGCAGTAGAGACTTGCCCCGCCCGCCGCCGTGAGGTTGAGCACGACGAGATGGAGCCGGTTGACGTTGGCGGGCTCCGCCGAGAGGACGACGGTGGCGGCGGAAGCGCTGCCGGTCGAGACGGTCGGTGCCCCGGTGACGCCAGATGGAACGATCCTGAGCGGGTTGGCGGCCGAGCCGGCATTGCCGCCGCAGCCGATGGTGCAGTCGACCTTGATGTTGCCGCCTTGGTCGAGTTGGAGCGGAGCGAAGGCGCCAGGGGTGAGGCTGGGCGCGGTCGCGTTGTAGGCGCCGAAGGTCGCGCCGACGCCCTGTGCGCGGGCGGCGTGTGCACAGCCGAGGGCGACCAGAACGAAGGCGACCAGAACGAAGGCGGGGGTGCGCTGCATCCGGCGATCCTTGGAGATACGCAACGAGTGTGACCTTGTCCGCAGCCGCGGCGAAGAGCGACGCTTGTATGGAAAATGGCACGGTCGG
The DNA here is from genome assembly GCA_964247395.1 of uncultured Acetobacteraceae bacterium. Taxonomy (GTDB): domain Bacteria; phylum Pseudomonadota; class Alphaproteobacteria; order Acetobacterales; family Acetobacteraceae; genus CAXTPV01. The sequence continues at coordinate 5,715 of CAXTUK010000150.1, read as the reverse complement.
GCTTGAAATGGGGGTAGACGGCGAAGCCTCGTGACAGGGCTCCGATAACAGCGTTAGATTGTTAGGTTATCAGCACACCTTGCCGATCATGGCGGAGGCCAGCGATGGACGTCAGCGATGCGCAGGACACCAGATTCGAGGCGCTCCTGAGAGAGGGACAGTTGGTCAACCACTACCAGCCGATCCTTGATCTGCGGTCGGGACGGGTCGTCGGCGTGGAGACGCTGGCGCGGCTGCGCGACGGTTCGAACGTGGTCCTTCCCGGGGCCTTCCTGCCGGGCCTCGAGCAGGCATCGCTGGACGCGCTACTGTTCGCGTCGTTGGAACAGGGGCTGTCGACACTGGCCAGGTGCGGCCGTTCCCGGCCGGACCTGTTCATCTCGTTCAACGTCAGTCCGAACGTGATGATCCGGGACGGCTTCATCGGCGACTTCCTGCGGGTGCTGGCGCGCGCGAAGGTCGATCCGACCCGGATCATGCTCGAAGTCCTGGAGACCGACGAGTTCCTGCACCTGTCGGTGGCGCGCGACCGGCTGGAGGCGCTCGACTCGGTGGGGGTGCGGATCGCACTCGACGACGTGGGATCGGGCTACTCGTCGCTGGCCCGCCTGCGCGACCTGCCGGTCGAGACGATCAAGCTGGACCAGTCGTTCGTGCGTGGGCTCGAAGCTCATCCGGAGAACATGCATTTCGTATCGGCGATGCTGTCGCTCGCCCGGGGTCTGGGCAAGCATCTGATCGTGGAAGGCGTCGAGACGCCGGACATCATGGATGGGCTGCGCGTGCTGGGCGCGGAGGCCGCGCAGGGACACCAGATCGCGCGTCCGATGCCACAGGACGCCTTGCTCGCCTGGCTGCAGGCGCACGAGCCGGGGCCGGGCGATCGGGCGCCGCGCACGCTGCTCGGGGCGTTCGCCGCACACATAGGCTTGCTCGAGGCCTGCCACGTGCTGCGCGACCAGCCGATGGCGCTGGCGTGGTCGAAAGAGCTTCGTGATCCTCATGCGTGCAGCGTCGGCCGGTTTCTGGACGACAACGGTTTGCACGAGACCGCCTACGGCAACGCACACAAGCGCTTCCACGCGGCAATCGATCAGTTCCCGGCCGATCCGGCTCTCTGGGAGGAAACGTCGGACGCGCTGCTGCAATCGCTCAAGCGGGCGATCACCTTGCGATCGGATCGGCAGATCAAGGTGCCCGCCGATTTCCGCGAGCGACGCGCGTTCGACCGGCAGCCGCCGTTGCAGGCGTCGGGCGCGCGGCAGGGCCGGCCGAAGGCGCTGCGCGATGCGTGATCAGGCCGGCGGGCGAGCGCGTCCGCGACCCGGGACGGCGGGCAGGGACGGGTCGAAGGGCTGCTCGTCCCGGCTCTCGACGACCTTGTCGCGACCGGTGGTCTTGGCCTCGTAGAGCGCCGCGTCGGCCCTGCCGACGAGCGATTCCCAGTCGTCGTCCGAGCCGGCCCACGCGACGCCGATCGAGCAGGTCACGGCGATGGAGGTCCGGGAGAGGTGGAAGGGTGCGCCTCGAACCGACTGGAGCAGCGCCAGGATGCGGGCGGCGCCACGCCCGTCGGCGTCGTCGAGGATGACCAGCAGTTCCTCGCCGCCATAGCGGCCCGCATATTCGCCGTCGCGCAGGACGGCCGAGACACGGGTTCCCATCGCCCGCAGGACATCGTCGCCGGCGAGATGGCCGTGCACGTCGTTGATGGCCTTGAAATGATCGAGGTCGATCAGGGCGACGACGATCTCGCAGGACGATGCGCCGCCCGACAATGTCCGCGCGAGCATCCGTTCGACCTCGGTCCGGTTGAGCAGGCCGGTGAGGCCGTCGAGGGTGGCTTGGCGCTTGAGTTCCGCCTGGGCGATGCGCATGTCGCGGGTCCGCTCCTCGACCGTACGCTCGAGCGTCCGTTCCCTGGCGTGAGCCGCGCGCTCCCGCCATTTCAGGAAAGCGTACAGCGCGCCGGCGCCGGCGAGAACGTAGAGCAGTTCGGCCCACGAACGCCGCCACCAGGGAAACTCCATGTCGATGGCCAGCGTGACCGGAGCTGAGGCGGTATGGGTGAGGACGTCGGTGCCGATCACGGTGAGGGCATGGCGGCCGGGCGGGACGAACGGGTAGCGGACGCCGCCGGAGACGGATTCCGCCCAGCCGTCATCGACGCCGGAGAGGTGATAACGGAAGACGATCGAGCGTTCGGCGGCGTAGCTCAAGGTGCCGAACTGCAGCGAGAGGGGGGCGGTGGTGTAGGGAAGGTCGTGGGCGGGAAGCGTCGTGCTCCCGAGCCGCGCGTCGGAGATGACGATGTGCACCGGATGCGGCGCGAACAGCCAGGCCGGATCGAGCAGGTGCGAGAGGCCCTTGGCGGTCGCGATCCACATCGAGCCATCCGGATCCTCGCGGATCCCGTCCTGGCTGACGTCGTTCCAGACCAGTCCCTCATCGGTGTTGACGGAGACCCAACGGTGGCCGTCATAGACGGAGACGCCCTGCCCGGTGCCGGCCCAGACCCAGCCGCGGTTGTCGACCGTAACGGCATCGACGGCGCTCGAAAGAATGTCGGACGTTGGAACGGCGGTTGCCGAGACGACGCGATCCTTTGAGAGTCCGAGGTCGTAGAGGCCGCCGCCGGTCCCGACCCAGAGGTGGCCACGTGACCCCGTCGACACGGTCGTCGGCTCGACTCCGCCGGATGGCCACCTGCCGGCGACCAGGACCGATGATCCGTCAGCGCGACGATGCCAGAGACGGCCGGCGGACAGGAACCAGATGCCTCCGGATCCGTCTGCCAAAGCGTCGACGATCCGGCGTTGGCTGCTGCCTTCCGGCACCGGAACGGTCGGTGTTCCGGACAGGACATCCGCATGAAACAGACCCTGCTCCGTGGCGAGCCAGACCCGCCGATTTGGTTCTGCGACGATCGCGTTGACGGCTGGCGATGGGACGCGGACCGAGGTCCCATCGGCCGGATCGATCAGACGGACATCGTTGTCACCGGCGGAACTCCAGATATTGCCGTCCGGACCAACGGCAAGCGCGTAGGAAGATCCGGTGACGACCTTGCCGACGCGGAGCGTGCCGCCGGTCCGCTTGATCTCGTCCACGCCCGAGTCGGTCGATGCCCAGATCGACCCGGCGCTGCGGACGGTCTGCCAGACGACGTCCCTGGAAAGGCCGTCGCCCTGCTGGATGGACTCCCAGTGCCCATAGCCCATTCCCCTCGACAGGCCGCCGCCATACACCTTCAGCCAGAGCTGGCCGTTGCGATCGTTCAACGCCGCGGTGATCACGCCTGGCGGGATGCCATCCTGCGTCGTCAGCCGGGTCCAACCGGTCGATCGGCGGACGATGAGTCCGTCGTTCGATTGCGTGGCGACGTCGCCCGAGGGTGTACGGAACAGTCTCAGGGCGAAGGAGTAACTCTGATACTGGCCGTCCTGAGCGGGAAGGGCTTCGACCGAAACCGTGCCGTTCCGCGGATCGATCGTCGCGAAAGACGTCAGGGAACGCGCGATCACGCGTCCGTCAGGGCCGTCGGCGACGTCGAGCCACGGACCTCCGCGAAGGCCCTGCGGCGGACCGAAGCACCGGACGAACCGTGGCTCCGCGGAGCAGAGCCGGCCATCCCTGAAACTCTCCCAAGGCACGCCGTGAACCGGGAAAATCTTGTCTGGTTGGTCAAGCAACGCCTGCTCGCCTGGATCGAGGCCGATCGGGGCGAGGAACGGCGGCGCGCCGGAAGACGGCACGAACAATCGCATGGTCTGGCGGCCGACGATGGCTGCGAGACCGCCATCGATCGCGGCCATCTGGAAACCGCGCTGCTCGTAGAATGACGCTCCCTTGGGAAGGCTGACCGATCTGAACCTTAGGGCGAACGGCGAGCGGTCCGCGGAAACATCCGGATCGGAGATCATGAGCTGATCGGCGTAACGGACGGCGATCCTGCCGTCATTGATCAAGGCCAGATCATAGATGTTGCCGCCGTTGCGAAGCCCCTGGGATGGCCCGAGATTGACGAAGCGCCGGCCGTCATAGGCAAAGATGCCATGCTCGGAGCAGGCAAGGATGTAGCCGGCCCGATCCTGAAGCAAACAAGTTCCATCCAGGCTGGTCAGGCCTTCCGCCGGGCCGTACGAACGAAACGCAAGGTGCTCGGCTCTCACGGCTCGGGGCAGAAGAGGAACCGACAAAACAACCGCGACAAACAGGACAAGTCGGTCAGGCCGCCCGAATAAAAGCGCTCCGATCCGCAATTGCTGGGCCATCAAAAACCTGGATACCACCGTCTGAGCTCGTGACGCTTAAGCAAACCAACCTATTAACGGCTACTTCCGGCCAGACACGAACAGAATACACCGGTCTCGTGTCAAATCTATGGGCGTGCATTAGCCACGCCTCGCGCAATCAAATTTCTTGCGAGCGAAGCGCGACCGCAAATCAATCCCGCGTCGCGGCGGGGCTGGCACCGTTCGGTCAGCTGTAACGATGTTCATTCTGGTATCGATGCTCATTGCGAAACGTATTGCTTGAATACCGATGCTCGTTGCGCTGATTGGCATCGTTCCGGGTAGTATCTAGATTCGCCAAATGTGCAGGAGCTGCAGACTGAAGATGGGCGGCAGATCCTGTATGATCTGGCGCGTTGGTGAAAAGCCCTAGTGCAAGCGCCGAAACGGCGACCGAGGTGACGAGCGCAACGCGATTTCCGGCGAGGGAGAACTTGTCGAACATGATGTGTTCCTGGCTGGTTGATCAGGCCCGGGTACCCGGACGGCTTGAATATGTTTGGTTAGAGATCAAGCGCAATATAGAAAAGCTTGCACGTTAGTCGTTCCGCTATGTTGTTTAGAAAAACACTAACGGTTATTCTTACTGCCAAAGGTTGCTCTTCACTCTTCTGCCCTGATTCGCTGAGAAGCTGGTTCAGCAAAAAACGTGAGAAATGTTTATTGTGACGTTCAAAAAAAGAGACGAAGTCAGGCGCTCGGTTAGGACGATCTTCATGCCGACAGGCGCTGGCCAGAATCGCCGCGGTGGTTTATTGGCTTGGCGTAACCTTGTAGCGATGTGGGTGTTGCCGGCGGAGAAGGACGGCTTGAGATGACACAGGCTTCCCATGTCGTGCTCTCGCTTATCGCGGGCCTGTTGGCCGTCATCGTCGGCGCGATCGACGCGACGATCGGCGTCCTGCGCTCGGCCCTGGCCCAGATCGGACTGCATGGGCCGCCTCAGACGGCGTTGCTGGTCATCCTGGCCATATTGCTGATCGTGTCGGCCCTGCGGCTGTTCGGCCGCGTGTTCGCCGTGCTGATCGCGCTCTTTCTCCTGCTCCTGGTGCTGCAGATGCTGGTGCCCGGCGTCCTGCAAGCCGCCGGGCACCGCGTGCGGCAGCCGTAGATCGAGCGTTCTCCCCTGAACCTTGCCGGGCGCCCGGCCGTATGGGATGAGCAGGACCCTGGTTTACGCGTTCACCCAGCCGTTCATCGGGCCGTAGTCGGTGGCCTCGATGATGAGATCAGCCGGGCTTCGAGGCCCTGGATGACGGCGGTCAGCATGTCATAGGCGAACGGAATGCGGCAGCCGCCGACGATGGCGACCCGGCGTAGCGCGAGCGAACTCAGCACGAGAGCTCTCCGCGCAGATGCGGGCGCGTCTCGCGACGGTCGCGGAGTTCGAAGAGAGTCGGGCGGGAGTTGAGCGCCGCGC
>CAXTUK010000149.1:3715-6320 GCA_964247395.1 uncultured Acetobacteraceae bacterium | reverse complement strand
GACGAGTTCATCTTCCGGTCGGAGGCCTACGATCCCGTCTGGCAGAAGCTCTGTTCGCGGACGCCGATCGATGCGCTGAGCGAGTTCTTCGCCTTCCACCGACCCGACATCATCCACTTCCACCACTTCCTGTTCTTCGGCATCGACGTGCTGTCGCTCGCCCGTCGAGTGCTGCCCGACGCCAGGCTCGTTCTCACGCTGCACGATCTCGAAGCCATCTGCCCCGCCAACGGCTGCATGGTGCGCACCGTCGACCGCTCGCTCTGCGAATGCGCGAGTCCGGTGCGCTGCCATCAATGCCTGCCCGACCGGCAGCCCAACCATTTCGAGCTCCGACGCCTGTGGTTCGTCCGGCATCTCGCCGAGATCGACGTCTTCGTCTGTCCGACCCGGTTCGTCCTCGAGCGGCACGCGGCCTGGGGACTCGAGCGCGAACGGATGATCGTGGTCCCGAACGGGATCGGGGTCGCGCCGACGCTGGCCGTCAGGCCGGCGGAGCGCCCGCGCACCCGCTTCGGCTTCTTCGGCCAGCTGATCGACATGAAGGGCGTGCACCTCATCCTGCGCGCGGTCGCCATCCTGCGGGCGCAAGGGCTGACCGACTTCACCGTCGAGATCAACGGCGACAATCTCGCCGCGGCCTCCGACGCCTTCAGGCGCGAATACGAGGCCTTCATGACCGACGAGGTCGCCCGTCCGCGTCGCGAACAGATCGTCTTCGAGAACGGACCCTACGAGGCCGACCAGATCGAGACGCGCATGACCAGGCTCGACTGGTGCCTGGTGCCCTCGGTGTGGTGGGAAGCCTTCGGACTGGTGATTTCCGAAGCCTGGTCGTTCGGCAAGCCGGTCATCTGCTCGGACGTCGGCGCGATGGCCGAACGTGTCGCGCACGAGCGCAACGGACTGCTGTTCACCGCCAATGACGCCGAGGCGCTCGCGGCCGCCATGAGGCGCGCCGTTTCCGAACCCGGCCTGTGGCGGACGCTGTCTGCCGCACTGCCGACCGTCGAGACCGCGGCCGCAATGGCGTCCGCGCACCGTCGCCTCTACCGCAACATCCGCCAGAAGACGGCGTCTCCCTTCGCCCACGCAGGAGCTGGATGACAAAACTGTGTCCGTTAGTTAGTTTGTTGCTCTGCAACACGATCCCCGCTTATGTTGCGCAATAGCAATTTCAGCAGCGATCGAGGAGGATGAGTGGCCGCCCTGACCCCTTATGGCAGTCTCGTCGGCGTCAACGCGCGCGGACATGCCTTCGTCGAAGTCGTCAAAGCGCAGTTGCACGACCTGCTCCGCTCGCTGATCAAGGCGATCGAGGTTGACGAGGACTGGTATCTCTCGACCTACGCCGACGTGGCGCGGGCGGTGCAGGACGGGCAGTTCTCGTCCGGCAGGGACCACTACCGGCAGGCCGGCTATTTCGAGGACCGGATGCCGAGGCGGATCGCCGTCGACGAGGCGTGGTATCGCTGGACCTACGCCGACGTCGAACAGGCGCTGAACGAAGGGCATTTCACTTCCGCCCAGCAGCATTTCGAGAAGGACGGTTTCCGCGAGGGACGCCTGCCTTCGGAGGGATGGAGGCTGTGAAGGCGACCGCATGGTGAGCGAAGTCCGCGGCTGCGTCGACGGGCTGGAGGGCGCCTACGTCGTCGGCTGGAGCGCGCCCGACGACGACGGCGCAAACCGGACGGTCACCGTCTGCGACGAGAACGGGCGTCGGCTCGCCTCCGCCCGCGCCGCCCGCTTTCGCGCCGACCTGGTCTCGCTCGGCCTCGCTTCCGCCGATTTCGCCTTCCGGATCCCGGTCCTCAAGCCGCTCGGCGTCAAGCGGCTGCACATCATGGCGGACGGCGTCGAGCTGACCGGCTCGCCGCTCGAGATGGGCGCCGAACATCTCGACAGCGACGTCCGCGTCCTCGACGGCTGCGTCGACGGCTGGATCGTCGCGCGCGCCCCCGAGGTCACCCCGCCGGTCGTCACCATACGCGCCGCCGACGGACGCGTCGTCGGCACGTCGCGGTCGATGGCGACGCCGGGCGAGGACCCGCTGTTCACGCCATGGAAGTTCCGCGCCCCGATCGACCAGTCCTGCTTCGGCGCCGGCGAGGTGAGGCTCACCTGCGACATCGACGGCGCGGTGTTCGCCCGCGTCACCGCCGATCTCAGGATCGAGGGTGTGCTGGAGATCCTGACCCCGACCCGCGCGTCTGGATGGCTGATGTCGCCCGACGCGCCGCGGCGGCGCTTCCGCGTCGAGGTCGCGCGCTCGGGCGGCCTCCCGATCCTCGCCGGGACCGGCCCGCACCGCCACGACCTCCACCAGGCCACTACCCGGCGGCACGACGCCCGCGTCGGTTTCGACGTGGCGCTGCCGGCGTCGGGCGACATGTCCGAGCTCGCCCGCGTCTCGCTCCGCCTGGCGGGCTCCGAGCGCCATCTGTTCGACAGTCCCTATGTCGCGGGCGAGCTGCCGGCCCTGGTCTCCGTCGCGCGTCGTGCCGTGGGCCTGGTGCGGCAGCACGCCGACGAACTCGGCCCCGACGCGGCCTCCATGCTCCAGGTCCTGCTGTCGTCCCTCGTCGCCCGGCAGCGGAAGTCC
>CAXTUK010000149.1:0-3705 GCA_964247395.1 uncultured Acetobacteraceae bacterium | reverse complement strand
GGCGGCCTGCACGTCAGGCAGCGCACGCCCGCCGACACCGCGGATGCGGCGGTCACCATCGTCGTTCCTGTCTACCGCGACGTCGATGTCACCAGGGCCTGTCTCGAAAGCGTGCTGCGCCACCGCGACCCGTCACGCCATCGCGTGCTGGTGATCAACGATTGCTCGCCCGAGCCGGAGATGGACGGCGCGCTCGCGACGTTCGCCGCGGCGCCGAACGTCGTCGTCAGGACCAACAAGGCCAATCTCGGCTTCATCCGCAGCGTCAACCGCGGCTTCGCCGACGCGGCCTGCCGCGGCGACGTGGTCCTGTTGAACTCGGACACCCGGGTCTTCGCCGGCTGGCTCGACGAGCTGGTCAGGGTCGCCGCCTCGTCGAGCCTGATCGGAACCGTGACCGCGCTGTCCAACAACGCCACCATCTTCTCCTATCCGCATCCCGACCTCCGCTGCGACATCGACGACATCCCGCTCGACGAGCTGGCGCGCGTGGCACTCCGCGAGAACGCCGGCCTCGCCATCGACGTCCCCACCGGGCACGGCTTCTGCCTGCTGATCAAGCGGGACGTGCTGCGCGAAGTGGGCCTGCTCGACGAGCGCTTCGGCCGCGGCTACGGCGAGGAGAACGATTTCTGCGCCCGCGCCGCCGATCTCGGCTACCGCCACGTTGCCGCCGGCGGCGTCCTGGTCGAGCACGCCGAGAGCGTCTCCTTCACCGGCGACAAGACCGATCTCCTGCGTCGCAATCTCAGGACCCTCGAGGAGCGCTACCCGGAATACTCGCCGACGATCATCGAATTCGAGCGCATCGACGGGCTTCGCCGCGCCCGCTGGGCGCTCGACGCCGAACGCCTCGGGCGCGCGGCCGCCGCCGGACCCGGCTACGCGGTCACGGTGGTCAATTGGGTCACCGGCGGCACCATCAAGGCGATGGAGGAGACCGCCGTGGCGGCCGGCCTCGACTCTTTCCGGGCGATCGCGATCAAGGTCCGCACCGACGGCCTGATCGAGCTCGCCTGCGCGAGCCCCGCGGTGCGTGCCGTCTTCGAGCCCGGCGAGGCGCCCGACCTGTTCGCGCTCCTCGAAGCCCTGCCGCTGGAGGTGGTTCTCGTCCACCAGACGCTCGGTTTCGACGAGGCCTTCCTCGATCGGCTCGCGCGCTTCGCCCGCGGCAGGAACTCGATCTATTACGGCCACGACTTCACGCCGCTCTGTCCGCGCGTGACGATGATCGACGCCGTCGGCGGCTTCTGCGACGTCGCCGCACCCGACACCTGCGTCCGCTGCGTGGCGATGGGCGGCGCGCACGAGGCGTCGCGGTTCGATCCCGCCCGGACCGCCGATCATCGCGCCCGCTACCACGCCATCCTGCGCTCGTTCCGCCTGGTGATCGTGCCGTCCGACAGCGCCGGTTCCTATTACCGCCGTGCGTTCCCCGATATCGAGCTCGCCGCCATCCGGCATCCGGAGAACCTCGCCTCGATCCCGGCCGTGCCTCGCGACGGCACCATGACCGACATCCTGGTCATCGGCGCGATCGGGCCGCACAAGGGATCGCGCCAGCTGCTCGACCTCGCGCGTCACGCGCGCATCTCCGACCCGGCGATCACCTTCCACGTCATCGGCCACAGCGACATCGACGACCAGCTCGCATCCGTCGGCAATGTCCGCATCACCGGCGCCTACGCGCCGGCCGAGCTGCCGCAGCTGGTCGCCGCCACCAACGGCCGCCTGGCGCTCTTCCTGCAGGCCTGGCCCGAGACCTACTCCTACACCTTGAGCGAGGCGGTCGGCCTCGGCCTGATCCCGCTGGTGCCCGACATCGGCGCCCCCGCCGAGCGGGTGCGCGCGACCGGCTTCGGCCACGTCTTCCCGTTCCCGATCAGGTCGGCCGACATCCTCCGCCTGCTGGGCGACCTCGCCGCGGGCGTCGTAGAGCCCTGCCTCCGCGGGGGGGGCCCCCGCGGGGGGCGGGGCGTCGCCCCCGGGGCCGGCGCGGCCCCGCGCCGCTTCGCCGAGCTCTCCGACACCGGCGCCCAGGTGCGCGACGCGGTGCTAGGCCGCTTCGGTGCTGCAAACCGACCCCGATCCACACTGAAGGCAGGCCCGAAAGGGCGAAGACAAGCGATCACGCAATGATGGAGAAGCTCACGCCAAGCGGCCTCAACGAGAGGGGCTGACGGACTTCAATGAACCGAATCGTTCCGAGCAAGGAAGAGCGGGCCTTTCGCCTGCACTCCCCGCCTTTCAAGATGAGGCCGCCGAAGGTCACCAACATCGATCTGGTTCCCGAAGATGCTCTGCGGGCGATGACCGTGTCCTGGAACAGGTCCGACTACAAGGAGCAAGCCGTTACCGCGCACCTCCTCCATGACGTGCTCGTGGCCGCCGAAGGCCTGGTTTTCGATTCCCGGGGCCAACTGTATGAAGCCACTATCACGCAACACTCCGAGGTCGAGATAGCGCAAGCGCATGACGAAGTGGTGTCGGCGATCGCAGGACAGTTGCCTTCGGCGGCGGGCCAATTCGTGTTGTGCAAGAAACGCGGAGCCCAGAACTACGGGCACTGGCTGCTCGAGATGCTGCCCAACGCGTATTTCTCTCGCCTTCGGCATGGCCGGGTCCAACGCTTCATCGTGCCCTCGGCAGAGGGCCAGCTTGGCCAGGTCATCCGCGAGACCACAGGTCTTTTAAGCGTAAGTGGCGACCAGCTCCATCCTCTGGGCAGAGAGGTTTTGCGAGCCGAGGAGCTTCTTGTCATCGAGGGATTGACGAACCACGGCGTATTCATGTCGCCGTTGGTCTTTCTGGGCACAGACCTCATGTCCGCACAGGTCCAGGCCTCGACGATCAGGAAGATCTACGTGACGCGCGATGGCCTACCCTCGCGACGCTTCCCTAACGATGACCTTATCCAGGCGCGTGCTGCGGCATGCGGATATCACCTGCTCGACCCATCGAGCTTGTCGATCTCGGAGCAGATTGCCGTGTTCAAAGGCGCGACCGATATCGTTGGCGTCATGGGCGCGGGGCTGACGAACATTGCGTTCGCTCCCCGTGGAGCGCGGGTCACCAGTCTGGCGCCGGCATCGATGCCCGATACGTTCTTCTGGTTCGTGTGCGGTATCCGTGGTCTCGACTACCATGAGATACGATGCCAGCAGGAAGGACCGATCAGGGGTGTCGCTCGCTGGGACACCGACATCGTCATGCGCCGTGAGGACCTCGACGACCTATTCCCTGTGTGACGTTGAATGATCTCTCGCAGCCGTCAGGAAATCGTCGATGTCAGGTCTCATCATCAACGGCAGGAAGGAATCAACGACGTGATCCTCCCAGTTCCACCATTTGATTTCGAGAAGCATCTGAATCTGACGCTCGGAAAACCTGGTGCGGACGATGCGGCCTGGATTCCCGACCAGGATGCTGTACGGTGGGACGTCGCGACTCACAACGGATTTGGCGCCTATCACCGCCCCGTCGCCGATCGTGACGCCTGAGCTGATGAACACGTCCGTCCCGATCCAGACATCGTTCCCGATCACGATGTCGCCCTTCGTATCGTGATCCGCCACTCCGCTTGGCACGGATGGCCAGTAGCCCCGAAGCGTTGCAAACGGGTAGGTGCTCACGATGTCGATCCGGTGGTTGCCCAGGGCGATCACGACGCCGCTCGCCATCGAAGTGTATTTGCCGACTGCGAAA
>CAXTUK010000148.1:0-6340 GCA_964247395.1 uncultured Acetobacteraceae bacterium | reverse complement strand
CGGCTTGCCCGCTTCGTCCACCGGCCGCGCGAGCTGGTCGAAATCCGCGTGCTCGCCGCCTGCCTCGCCCCGCGGTACCTGGTCGCGCCCGACCTGCTGATCGATCCCGCGGCGCCAGGCCTCGCCGCTGCCCTGGTCCGCCTCGCGCACGCCGGCAGCCCGCTGGCCGAACAGGCGCTGGCCCTCTTCGGCCAGGTCAACCAGGTGCGCGACCGGCTGACCGCCGAGATGCACTTCATCCTGACCCAGCATCTCGGCGACGTGCTCGGCTCCTTCGCGGGCGGCAATCTCGCCGGCTTGATGGGCGGGAGAGGGAGCGCGCCCACCCTCGACGGTCTCGCCCACGTGACCGGCCGGATGCTCGGCTTCGCCGCCACTCTCGCCGGTCTCGTCTCCGAGACGATGGTCCGCGGCGGCGGCCGTCTCTTTCTCGAGCTCGGCATGCGCCTGACCCGCGCCGAGACCGTGACCACCGAGCTGCGCGCCTGCCTCGGCGCGGCCGCGACCCTGCCGGCGCAGGCCGGCCCCGACCTCGACACCGGACTGGCGTTGGCGCTCGAGCTGCGCGACAGCGCCATCACCTATCGCGGCCGCTATTTCACCCGGCTCGAAACGGCCCCGGCGCTCGACCTGATCCTGGGCGACCCGGCCAACCCCCGCGCGCTCGGCAGCCAGCTCGACGCGGTCTGCGACCTGCTCGTCCGGCTCGGCGACGTCGGCGGCGCCGAACTGCTCGGCGCTGCCGAACGGCTCGTGGCCGAGAACCGCGTCAACCTCGAGAACGTCGTCTTGGGCGGCACCCGCGAAATCGTCACCCTCCCGGAGCGGCTGCAGACGCTCGAGTCCGGCATCGTCGCGCTGCGGCGCGCGATCGCCAGGCGCTATATCGACCTGCTGCCCGAAATGCGCACCGTCGGATAAGCGGCAGGTGATGATCTACCGCGTCAGCCACGTCACGACCTACGAGTACAGCCGGAAGGTCGAGCTGGGCTCGCATCTGGCCCACCTGCTGCCGCGCTCCCTGCCCGGCGTCCAGCGCGTGCTGGCGAGCGCCCTCTCGACCGAACCGCGGCCGAGCTTCCGGCGCGACGAGCACGACCATTTCGGCAATCGGGTCGCCTGGCTGACCATCGAGCAGCCGCATACGAGCTTCGAGGTCAAGGCGCTGTCGCGGGTCGAGGTCACGAACTCGTCGCCGCCGTCCGATGACGAGACCCCCGACTGGTCGAGGCTCGCGACCGAACTTCGCAATGGCGAAGGGGAAACCTGGCAAACGGCCGAATTCCTCATGCCGAGCCCCCTGCTGCCGGCAAGCCCCGCCGCCGCCGACTACGCGCGCGACAGCTTCGCACCCGGCACGCCGGTTCTCGTCGGTCTTCGCGACCTGACAGGCCGCATCAACCGCGACTTCCGCTTCCGCACCGGCGTCACCAGCCTGCGCTCCAGCGTCGGCGACGTGCTTGGCCTGCGCGCCGGCGTCTGCCAGGACTTTTCGCACGTGATGATCGCCGGCCTGCGCGGCCTCGGCCTGCCGGCCCGCTACATGTCGGGCTACATCAGCACCCGTCCGGCGCCTGGCGCCGACAAGCGACCCGGGTCGGACGTCAGCCACGCCTGGGTCGGCGCCTGGCTCGGTCCCGTTCACGGTTGGTTCGGCTTCGACCCGACCAACGATCTGCTCGTCGCCGACCAGCACGTCGTGCTGGGCTGGGGACGCGACTACTCCGACGTCAGCCCGCTGTTCGGCGTCATCCTGGGCGGCGGCCGCCACACGCTGCGCGTCTCGGTCGACCTCGCTCCCGATGGCGCCGAAGACTGATCAGCGCGCGAAGCTGCCGTCGACGACCGACCCGATGTCGGACCGGCTGATGCCGAGATCGCGAAGCTGCCGGTCGCTGTAGGACTCGAGCTCACGGCGGGCGCGGGCGCGAACCCGGCGTTCGGCAATCGACTTCGCCACCGCGAGACGCAGCGAGCGGTAGGCTGAGCCGAGACCCGAAGCGGAACCGGCGGTGCTGGAGGCGTAGGCCTGGGAGAGAGACATCGGTTTGATCCTTTCAGACCGGGAAATGCTGCACTGCACAATTAGGCAATCCCGACCCGAAGTCAAGGCGATTGGTGCGCCGCACAAACACCCCGATCCGATGTGATCTTACTGCAACGGCGCAACGACTCTCAGCGCGCCGTGCCGCTATCCGGCGAACCGGGCAGCAGCTGGTCGTCCTCGCTCTCGATCACCCGATCGCGTCCCGACGCCTTCGCCTTGTAGAGCGCAGCATCGGCCCGCCCGATCAGCGACTTCCAGTCGTCCCCGGGACCGGACCAGGCTAGGCCGATGGAGCACGTGACGGCGATGCTGGCATCCTCCATGTGGAACGGGCCCTGTCGTACCATCTGGTGGAAGACCAGGATGCGTTCGGCGCCCCGGCCGTCCTCGTCATCGAGCACGATGATGAACTCCTCGCCGCCGTAGCGGCCGGCGCACTCGCCGTCCCGCAACAGGCTCGCCACCCTGACCGCCATGGCGCAGATCACGTCGTCGCCGGTCAGATGTCCGTGCCGATCGTTGATCGTCTTGAAATGGTCGATGTCGACCATCGCCACCATCAGCTCGCGCGTCGATTGGCCGGACGCCAGCCGTTCGCCGAGCTGCTTCTGGAGTTCGGTCCGGTTGAGCAGCCCGGTCAGCCCGTCCAGCGTGGCCTGGCGCCGCAGCTCCGCCTGGGCCGCCCGCATCTCGCGTGTCCGCTCCTCGACCAGCCGTTCCAGCGCCCGCCGCGTGTTGCTGGCCGCGCGCTCCCTGAGCCTGATCAGCGCATGGAGCGCGCCGGCTGCGGCCAGCGCGAACGCCAGTTCGGCCCACCAGCGGTCCCACCAGGGCCAGCCCATGTCGATCACCAGGCTGACCGGCTTCGAAGCGGTCCGGCTCAGCGCGTCGTATCCGATCACCGTCAGCGCGTGACGGCCAGGCGGCACCGACGCGTAGCGGACCGTCCCCGAAGCCGATTCGGCCCACCCGGCATCCACGCCCGACAGCCGGTAGCGAAACGTGATCGACCGTTCGGAGGCGAAGCTGAACGTCCCGAACTGCGCGACCAGCGGCGCCGTGGTGTAGGGCAGCGTGCCCGCCGGCAGCACTGTCTCGCCGAGCGCCGCTTGCGAGATGGCGACGCTCACCGGACGCCTCGACGCCAGCCATTCGGGATCCAGCAGGTGCGACACCCCTTGGCCCGTCGCGATCCAGATCGAGCCGTCAGGGTCCGCGTAGAGCCCGCCCTGGCCAACGTCGTCCCCCACCAGTCCGAGATCGGCATCGGCCGCGACCCACCGCTCACCGTTGAACACCGCGATGCCCCGGCCAGTCCCTGCCCCCACCCACCCACGCCGGTCGATCGTCCCCGCCATGACCGGGGTCGTGCGGAGGTCGGATTGCGGCACGCCGGTCAGCCTGACCACGCGATTGCCGGCGACAATCAGGTCGTAGAGTCCGCCCGCGCCCCCGAGCCAGACATGGCCGCCCGGCGCCACCGCCATCGCGAACGGCTCGAATTCGCTCGATGGCCATACGCCGGACACGCGCTCGCACCCGCCGCCTTTCAACCGGTGCCAGAGCCGTCCCTCCGCCAGGAACCACGCGCCCCCCGATGCGTCCGGCGAGACCGCCGCGACGCCATCGAACCTGCCGTCGGACACCGCGACGAGCGGCGTCCCTGGATGTTCGTCGACATGGAACAGCCCGTGCTCGGTACCGAGCCACATCCGCGTGCCGTCTCCGGCGGAGATCGCATCGACCGGAGGCGTCGCGAAACGCTCGATGGCGCCGGTCACCGGGTCCACCACCAGGACCCCGTCCTTGCCGTCCCCGCTCCACACGCGCCCGCCCGGGCCAAGCGCCAACGCATACCCCGCGACAGGAATTGTCCTGACCACGCGCAGCGCCTCGCCGACGCGCCTGACCTGGTCGACGCCGGTATCAGTAGACACCCAGATCGATCCGTCGGCGGTGCGGACGCTCTGCCAAGCGGAACCTTCCGACAGCCCGTCACCGTGCTGCATCGATATCCAGTAGCCGTAGCCCAACCCCCGATACAGGCTACGGCCGGTGACCTGCACCCAGAGCTGCCCTCTCCAGTCGCCGAGCACGGACGAGATCATACCCGACGGCACGCCGTCCTTCGTATCGAGCCGCTGCCACCCGGACGGTTTGCGGATGATCAGTCCGTCGGCCGACTGGGTGACCAGATCGCCATTGGAGGTGCGAAATAGTCCCAGGATACCGGTGTAATTTTTGTATAGCCCACCTTGGTCCGGCAGCGTTTCGATCCGCACGATTGCTGGCTGCGAGTCGATGATGGCGATCGTGCCGGCAGAACGCGCGATCACGTCGCCGTCTCGTCCCGAAACGACGTCCTCCCAAGGCCCGCCGGTCAGGCCCTGCGCCGGTCCGATGCACCGGACCGATCCCGGATCGGCGGAACAGATCCTTCCATCCTTGAACGTTTCCCAAAGCCTGTCCTGGGCCGAGAACAAACCGGCAGATCCCTCGAGCGCCGCTTGCTCGTCCGGGCTGTAGTTCATCGGCTGGAGATCGGGGGTCGCGCTTGAGGAGTGCACGATCCGCATCGTCCGGCTGCCGACGATCAACGCTAGATCGTGACCGGTTCGAGCGATCTGTTTGACGTGCTCGTTGAACAGCTTGGCGCCATGCAGATCGACCGGCCTGAAGCGGAGCGAGGTCGGCGGCCGGTCGAGTGTGACCGGAGCGTCCGAGAGAAACACCCGGTCCGGAAAACGTACTGCGACTAGGCCGCCCGCTGTCGTCGCGACGTCGTACACCACGCCGCCATCAGCCAGACCCTGCGGCGGCCCGAGATTCTGGAACGTCCGGCCGTCGTAGGAGAACAGCCCGTGCTCCGAGCAGACGAGAATATAGCCGGGACCGACCTGGGAGAAGCACGTTCCGCCCAGGCTGGTCAGCCCCTCGGCAATGCCATAGGAGCGGAACAGCAGCCGCTCGGCAAATCCATCGATCGGCCACCCGAGGGCAGCCAGGATGGCACCGATGGAAAACACCAGAAACGGCAATCGGGTCAGCATTCAGCCTCCGATGCCGACATGATCCACAAGACCCTTTGGAAGCGCCAATGCCACACTCTAGACCGGTGGCCGACCGGAAAGCTGCCGAAAATCGTTTCAGTGGCTGGAAGATCGCTCCTTCGGCCTCGCCAGGCGGGCCGAAGGAGCCTCCACTGTCGTCGCGGGCCTGGCTAGGCCCAGTAATGATGCTGGCAGTCATGGCTGGGCGTCGACGTGTCGCTGGATGCATCGGCCTGCAGAAAATGCTGCGCCCTTGCGGGCGGCGCGCTCGCCTCGGTGTGCGCCACCACGAAACCGGCCATCAACGACAGGACACCGAAGCCGAGAACGCGCCTGAAAACTCCGAACTGCCGTCCCATAATGTCTCATTCCTTGAAATGTCATCGAACACCGCGTCCGATCGATGCCAAAGTATAGGTGGATCGCGCACCCTAATACAACGTCCGAGAGCGAAGAGTGTGCAATGATTTGATACTCGCCAACCCAAATAGCACTTCGTCTCTGATCAGACTTCATTAAGGGGTCCGTAATCTGCGGGCGCCTTTACTTGCCCAGATTTTCAGGTTCCTTGCGCCAAGCCGTCAACCACGGGTTTCGCAAGCCTCCCCCGCCTGTGCTAGACCAGCACTCCGACAACGAACCGCCCCGCGAAGGTCACGAGTGCCACACACCCGACACAAGCCACGGACCCGCTCGTGAGCGACGCCGCCACCCCGCCCGACCGCCTCCCGGTCACCATCGAGGAGGAGATGCGCTCCTCCTATCTCGCCTACGCGATGTCGGTGATCGTCAGCCGCGCGCTGCCCGACGCACGCGACGGCCTCAAGCCCGTCCACCGCCGCATCCTCTACGGGGCGAGGGAAGGCGGCTTCACCCCCGACAAGCCGTACCGCAAGTCCGCCCGCATCGTCGGCGACGTCATGGGCAAGTACCACCCGCACGGCGACGCCTCGATCTATGACGCCATGGTCATTTACTAACGTTACGGCGACGACTGTTTTTTCGACGCCCTCGTCCGCCTCGCCCAGTCCTGGTCGATGCGCGTCCGACTGATCGACGGGCAGGGCAATTTCGGCTCCATCGACGGCGACAGCCCCGCCGCCCAGCGCTACACCGAGGCCCGGCTCTCGCGCCCGGCGATGTTCCTGCTCGACGACATCGACCGCGACACCGTCGACTTCCAGCCCAACTACGACGAGAACGAGCAGGAACCCATCGTCCTGCCCGCCGCCTACCCCAACCG
>CAXTUK010000147.1:3834-6344 GCA_964247395.1 uncultured Acetobacteraceae bacterium | reverse complement strand
CGCGTATCTGCTCGGGGTCGCGGTCGGGGGTGCGCTCGGGCGTGCCGCGAACGCGGGCCAGCGGCGTTCGCAGGTCGTGCGCGATGTCGTCGGTGACGCCGCGGACCTCGGCGAGGAGGCGTTCGATCCGGTCGAGCATGCGGTTGACCGAGCCGGCGAGGCGCTCGAGGTCGTCGTCCGCGTCGCTCGACGGCAATCTCTCGTGCAGGCCGCCGGCCATGATGCGCTCGATGGCGCGATGCAGGTCGCCGACGCGGACCAGCGCGCGGTGGCCGAGCCAGGCGCCCCCGGCGAGCGACAAGGCGAGGGCAGGCAGGAAGGACAGCAGCAGGGCGCGCCGCATGATCCGGCGCAGGTCGGCGAGTTCGCGCAGGTCGCGGCCGATCAGCAGGCGATCGCCGTCGGGCAGGGCGCGGGCGGCGGCATAGATGGCGAGCCGGCCGCCACCGGCGAGGAGAATCTCGATCCGGCGGGCACGGCCGTCGAGCGGCAAGGCGGGGGGGTAGCGGGCGACGTCGCCGTCGATCCGGGTTCCGTCGGGGGCGAACAGGCCGGCGACCGGCAGCGCGCGAAGGGTTTCGCGGAAGCGGCGGTCGACATGGCCGGCGATGTCGCGGGGCGGTTCGCGCACCAGGGACGCGAGCTCGGTCTCGATCAGCCGGTCGATGCGATCGCGTTCGAAGCGGCCGGTCTGCCAGCCGATCAGGCCGAACTGGAGCAGGCTCGCACCGGCCAGGATGACGCTGGCGCCGACCGCGAGGCGGAAGCTCGCGGTGCGGAGGATGTCAGTCCGGGACACGGAGGCAGAAGCCGGCGCCGCGGATGGAATGGATCAAGGGGATCTCGCCGGGCGCGTCGAGCTTGCGCCGCAGCTTGCCGACATGCACGTCGACCAGGTTGGTCTGGGGGACGAAGCGGTAGCGCCAGACATCCTCCAGCAGCATCGCGCGGGTCAGCAACTGGCCCGGGCGGCGGGCGAGGTATTCGAGCAGCCTGAATTCGCGCGGCAGCAGTTCGAGGGTTCGGCCGTTGCGGGTGACGCTGCGTTCGATCAGGTCGATGACCAGCGGACCGACGCGGAGCACCGTCTCGCGGGTCTCGGCCGGGCGGCGGAGCAGGGCTTCGACGCGGGCGACGAGCTCGGGCATCGCGAAGGGCTTGGTGAGGTAGTCGTCGCCGCCGGCCTTCAGGCCGCTGACCCGGTCGTCGACGGCGGACAGCGCGCTGAGCACCAGGACGGGCGTGTGGACGCCTTCGGCGCGCAGGGTCTCGATGACGCTGATGCCGTCGATGCCGGGCAGCAGGCGGTCGATGACGAGAAGGTCGAAGCGCTCGGCGCGGGCAAGCGACAGGCCTTCGTCGCCGGTCGGCGCCGCGGCGACCGCGAAGGCGTGACCGACGAGCTCGTCGAGGATCTCGCGGGCGATGTCCTCGTCATCCTCGACGAGCAGGAGCCTGCGCCCGTGTGCGGTGTCCATCGCGGACGGTTGTCGCAGAGGTGCGGGCCGGCCGCGACTAAATTGGAGTTTCGAGGAAGGCGCGCGTGGTGGCGAGAAAGGCGTCGAGCCGGTCGTGGTGCACCCAGTGGCCGCTTCCCTCGAAATCGGCGACCTCGGCGTTGGCGAAATGATCGAGCAGGCCGCCCTCGCCCGGATGGCGCACCCAGCTCTCGCGCCCGTGCACGTGCAGCACCGGGCAGGCGATGCGCGACCAGAGCCGGTGCACCTCGTCGCGGGTGAGGTCGGCCGGCTGCGGGAAGCGGGTGTAGTTGTCGAACTTCCAGCTGTAGGTGCCATCCTCGTTCTGCATGACGCCGTGTCGGGTCAGGTGGGCGGCCTGGCGTTCGGACAGGTGCTTGTTGGCTTCCTGCATGCGGGCGGTGGCTTCGGCGATGCTGGCGTAGCGGCGCGGCAGGCGGGCGGAGGCGGCGCGCTGCCTGGCGACCCATTCCGCCATCCTGGTCTCGATCGGCGCCGGGTCGCCGAGATCGCGCTCGAAGCCGAGGCCCTCGATGACGACGAGGCGGCGGACGAGGTCGGGAAACACGCCGGCGAACCGCAGCGCGGCCATGCCGCCGAGCGAGTGGGCGATCAGGTCGACGGGTGCGAGCGCCTGCTGCTGGACCAGCTGGTGCAGGTCGTAGACGAACGCCTGCAGCGAATAGAAGCCGTCGATCGACCAGTCGCTGTCGCCGTGGCCGACGAGGTCGGGTGCGACGACGTGGTGATCGCGCCTGAGGTCGGCCGCGACCCAGTCCCAGTTGCGGCAATGGTCCTGGCCGCCATGGACCAGGAGGACGCTGGGGGCGGTCTCGTTGCCCCAGTCGACATAGTGCAGACGCAGGCGGCGCGCGCGGTAGGTGTGGGAGGTCGGACCCGCGACGGCGTCGCTCGGAGACCACGGTTCGTCGGACGGCATTCGAGGCCCTTGGAGATGGCGGATGCCTAACGAAAGGCGCCCCCGGGGGGGGCGGACGCGGGGGGCCGCCCGGAGGGCGGCGGGGTGGGGGG
>CAXTUK010000147.1:0-3824 GCA_964247395.1 uncultured Acetobacteraceae bacterium | reverse complement strand
GGTCGCGCGCGCACCCACCCCCCCCGCCCCCGGGGGGCCCGCCCCGGGGGGGCCCCTGACGGAAGGCCGAGTGGATGGCGGCGTGGAGCCGCGCTCCGGTCAGCCCTTGTTGTGGTCGGTCAGCTTGACGATGGTCGCGTGCGTGTCGCCCAGCTTGATCTCGGTGCTCCCGGTCGGAGCAGCGGCGATCGGGGTGACGGCAGCGGCGGCCGGGACCGTGGGGGCCGGCGTGGCGGGCTTGAGCAGCTCGGGGTCGAGCAGCTTGAGCTCGGACGAGGCGCCACCCAGCGAGACATTGCTGGTCGCGGCGGCCAGCGCCTTGCTGAGTGCCGAGGACGCGCCGCCGGGAAGCGTGTCGGAATACGGCGTCGAGAACAGCGAGGTCGTGGAGCTGCCGAAGACGAAGCTGATGCCGACCGAGCCGCCGGTCACGGTGTCGCCGCCGTAGCTCGCCGAGATCGTGTCGGCGTTGGAGAACAACAGATTGCCGAATTTCGACTGGAGCGTCAGGCTGCCACTGTCGATCTCGATCGAGGAGCTGGGTCCGAAGGAATACTGGTCGGAAAGGAAGCTCGAGAAGTTGCTGAACGGGCTGAGATTGATCGCGCCGTGGTCATGAAAGACCGCGCCTGCCGATCCGCCGTGCAATGTGACCGTGCCTGTCAACGCCATGGGCGGTATCCTTGTGTGGTTCGCTCTGGTGTGAGGTCGCGTATCGATTGAACTTGCGGACGGTGTATCTACCGTTCGCGTTGCGGCGCAACAAAAAAAGTCGTGAGGCGGAAATCGTCACCGGACGGTCATCCTTCCGCCGAGACGGCGTCGGTTTCGGCGGCGGCGGAGAGCCGGCGGCCGATGGCGCGTGCGACGCGCCTGGCCTCCTCGATCGAGGCGGCAGCGGCGCCGGCATGGCGCGCGAGCTTGTCCAGCGTCTCCTCCAGCGCCTGGATCTCGTGCCGGGTCGCGCCGAGCAGGCGGCCGATCGTCTCGGCCCGCTCGCCGAGCGCGAGCGTCATCGCGCCTAGCCGGATGCTGCGGAGCAGGCCGGGCAGGATCGCCGGGCCCATCACCAGGACGCGTTGCACGCGGCCCAGCTCGTCGAGCAGGCCAGGCAGGCGGGAGGCCTCCACGTAGAGGCCGTCGGTCGGCAGGTAGAGCACCGCGTAGTCCACGGTGACGGGCGGCAGGATGTATTTGCCGGCGATGCGGCGCGCCTCGGTGCGCAGCGCGGTCTCCAGCGCGCGGCGGGCGAGACGCGCGGCGGCCGGGTCGCCGGCCTCCTCGGCGGCGAGCAGGCGGTCGTAGGCGACGGTCGGGAACTTGGCGTCGATCGCCAGCAGCGGCCGGCGCTCGGCGGGCAGGCCGGAGGCGGGCATGCGGACGGCGAACTCCACCATCCCGGCCTCGCCCTCGCGCAGCCGGCAGTCGGTCTCGTAGGCGCCGGCGGGCAGGATGTCGTCGAGCAGCGCGCGCAGCTGGCCCTCGCCCCAGGCGCCGCGGGCGCGAACGCTCGAGAACAGGCGCTTCAGGTCGGCGATCTGGGCGGCGCTCGACTGCACGTCGCCGACGGCCCGCTGCATGGACGCCATCTGTTCGGCGACGCGGGTGAAGCTGGTCTGCATCTGCTCGCCGACCGATCGGTGCAGGCGGTGCGAGAGGTCGTCCTGCAGGCCGCCGATCCGGGCGACGTTGGCGTCGGCGAGTGCGGCGAGGCGCGTCTCGACGGCGAGGCGTAGCTCGGCGCCGTCGCGGGCGAGATCGGCCGCCAGACGGTCGAGGCGGCCGGAGGACGCGCGCGGACGCAAGACGAGGACGAGCAGGATGGCGGCGAGCGCGCCGGCCAGGGCGACGGCGACCTGGACTTCGGTGACTGCGATCAAGTCGGTCGATCCCCGGACAGCGCCGGCCCCAAGGCGCCGGAACGAAAGGTGAATCCTGACACGAAGCCGGCCGGAACGCCAAGCCGGTCGCGGCAGGATGGCGAGCGACATGGCGGCTGCGGCTTGATCGGGCCGGCCGGTCTGGTCTTCGATGCCGGCGCGGCGGTCTCGACTGGACGAGCAGCCGCGAGGGAGGACCATGATGCCCGACACACAGGCGCCGGCAGCGCAGCGGCTCGACAGGAGCGGGTGGCGGCCGGAGACGAGGGCGCTGCACGGCGGCAGCTGGCGGTCGGACCCGGCCACCGGCGCGGTGGCGGTTCCGATCTACCAGACGACCTCCTACCAGTTCCGCGACACCGGCCACGCCGCCCGGCTGTTCGCGCTCGAGGAACTCGGCAACATCTATTCGCGGCTCACCAACCCGACCCAGGACGCGTTCGAGACGCGGGTGGCCGAGATGGAAGGCGGGGCGGCGTCGGTCGCGGTCGCGTCGGGACAGGCGGCGTCGGCGATGGCGATCCTGACGCTGGCGGAGGCGGGCGACAACGTCGTCAGCTCGACCAACCTCTATGGCGGGACGTGGGCGCTGTTCGCCAACACGATGAAGCGGTTCGGGGTGGAGGTCCGGTTCGTCGACCCGAACGACCCCGACGGGTTCGCGCGCGCGTCGGACGACCGGACGCGGGCCTGGTACGGCGAGACGCTGCCGAACCCGAAGCTCGAGGTGTTTCCGATCCGCGAGGTGGCGGAGATCGGACGGCGGATGGGCATTCCGCTGATCATGGACAATACGGCATCCCCGGTGATCGCCCGGCCGCTCGAGCATGGGGCGGCGGTGGTGATGTATTCGACGACCAAGTTCATCGGCGGCCACGGCACGACGATCGGCGGCGTGATCGTCGATGGCGGCAACTTCCCGTGGGAGCAGCACAAGGCACGGTTTCCGCTGCTCGGCGAGCCGGACAACGCCTATCACGGGGTGAACTGGATCGATGCGGCGAAACCGCTCGGGCCGATCGCCTACGCGCTGCGCACGCGGGTGGTGCTGCTGCGCGACCTGGGTGCGGCGCCGTCGCCGCTGTCGATGTTCCAGCTGATCCAGGGGCTGGAGACGTTGCCGCTGCGGATGAAGCAGCATTGCGAGAACGGGGCTTCGGTGGCGCGGTATCTCGCCGGGCACGCGAAGGTCGCGCACGTGATCCACCCGTCGCTGCAGGAGGGCGAGGCGCGCAGGCGGGCGGACGCGGTGCTCCGCGGCGGCTACGGCGCGCTGGTGGGTTTCGAGCTCAAGGGCGGCGCGCAGGCGGGCAAGCGTTTCATCGAGAACCTGCAGATGTTCTACCACGTGGCGAACATCGGCGACGCGCGCAGCCTGGCGATCCATCCGGCGACGACGACGCACTCGCAACTGACCGAGATCGAGCAGGCCTCGACCGGGGTGACGGCGGGGTATGTGCGGCTGTCGATCGGGATCGAGCATCCGGACGACATCGAGTCGGATCTGGCGCAGGCGCTGGACGCGGTGTGAGCCGACCCGCCGGCCGGCCGTCCGCAACCGGATGGCCGGCTTGAGCGGTCAGGGATGGCTGCAGCTCGAGGAGCTCGGCGCGGCCTTCCTGCTGTCGTCGCTGGTGGGGCTGGAGCGGGAGATCCGGCAGAAGAGCGCGGGGCTGCGGACGCATGCGCTGATCGGCATGGCGTCGGCGCTGTTCATGCTGATCTCGAAATACGGGTTCATGGACGTGCTGGCGAACCGGGTGGTGGTCGATCCGTCGCGGGTGGCGGCACAGATCGTGTCGGGGATCGGCTTCATCGGCGGCGGCGTGATCTTCATGCGCCGCGACATCGTGCGCGGGTTGACGACGGCGGCGTCGGTGTGGCGGACGGCGGCGCTCGGCATGGCGTGCGGCGCCGGCCTGCCGGTGCTGGCGGTGGCGACGA
>CAXTUK010000146.1:0-6378 GCA_964247395.1 uncultured Acetobacteraceae bacterium | reverse complement strand
CCGCCGAACCGAGCGCCACCTGGCGCGCCACCCTGCCGCTGGTCGGATCGAACACGTCCGCCCGCCGCGTGCCGTGGCTGTCGGCGCGCGCTCCGTCCACCCAGTGAGCAACCAGTTCCATGCCTATCCCCGATGCCAGATCTCGCCATACAGCGCCACGATCTCCGCCGCATCCGGCACCCGCGGATTGTTCGCCGGCGACCCCGACGCGAGCGCCTGCCGCGCCATCGCGTCCAGCCGTTCCGTCCACCGCTGCGGATCGATCCCGGTGCCGCGCGGGGAGGGCACCTCGAGCTCCTCGTTCCGCTCGCGCAGCGCCGCGACCAGCGCCGCCGCGGCATCCCCGTCGCTTTCGCCCGCCGGCGCGATCCCCATCGCCCGCGCGCAATCCGCGTAGCGTCCTTCCGCCCCCGGAACCGACCACGCGGTCACCGCCGGCAGCAGCATCGCGTTCGACAATCCGTGCGCCACGTGGAAATGCGCCCCGATCGGCCGGCTCATCGCGTGCACCAGTGCCACCGACGCATTGGAGAACGCCATGCCGGCCTCCATCGCGCCGAGCATCATCGCCTCGCGCGCCTGCCTGTTTCCCGGCTCCCTGCACGCGGTCGCCACGTTCCGCCAGATCCGTCCCATCGCCGACAGCGCCAGCCCGTCGGTGAACGGACCCGCCTGGCGCGACACGTACGCCTCGATCGCGTGCGTCAGCGCGTCGAGCCCGGTGTCGGCGGTCAATCGCCAGGGCTTGGACAGCGTCAGCTCGAAATCGACGATCGCGATCGCCGGCAGGTAGGCCAGCCCCATGCACATCATCTTCTCGTCCGTCGTCTCGTCGGTGATCACCGTCACCTTCGTCGCTTCGGAACCGGTCCCCGCCGTCGTCGGGATCGCCACCACCGGCAGCCCGGGCTCGTCCATCACAAGCGGGAATTTTAAGGCGCGCGGCGTCGTCTCGTGCCGCGCCAGCACCGCGACCATCTTCGCCGTATCGATCGAGCTGCCGCCGCCGACCCCGATCACGCAGTCATGCGCGCCGCCGCGCAGCACCATCAGCGCCGCCTCGACCGAGGCGACCGTCGGATCGGCGACCACGCCTTCGAACACACGCGCCGTCAGACACGCATCCGACAGCACCGATCGCACCCGGTCGAGCGTGCCGTTCGCCGCCATGAACGGGTCGGTGACGATCAACGGCCGGGACAACCCCGCCTGGCCCAGGGCGGCGGCCGCCGTTCCGACCGCGCCGCCGCCCACGCGCATCGATCGCGGCAGATGGATTGCCTGCAAGTCAGCCTCCCGCTTCCCGCGCGGAGGCTATCCCTCTCGCCCCCGGACGCAAACCACGCGGCCTTCGTCAGGGCGGCGGCACTGGCGCGCCCGAGCAGCCGAGCGCCCTGATCGTGCCGCGCGCGCTGTACTGCCGCCCATGCAGGTCGAACGCCAGTTGCAGCAGGCGCCCGGCGGACAGCCAGGCCGACGCCGTCGACGGCGGCCCCGCGCGCAGGTAGGGGTAGCGCACCGGCGCCCGCACCGGCGGG
Source organism: uncultured Acetobacteraceae bacterium (assembly GCA_964247395.1). GTDB lineage: Bacteria > Pseudomonadota > Alphaproteobacteria > Acetobacterales > Acetobacteraceae > CAXTPV01. The sequence goes on along the minus strand of CAXTUK010000146.1, from coordinate 4,840 downwards.
CCCTCTGTGGGGGGCCCCCCACCGGCGCCGCCCGCGGCGCCCCCGCCGCCGATGCCGACGGGCCGATCGACAGATCCACCCGCTTCGCGTCCTTGAACCCGGGCAGGAACACCGGCACCACGCCGCCCGCCGCCGGCAGGACCCGCAGCCAGTAGAACGCCAGCGCCAGCGGCGGACGGACCGAGGCCGACATCTGCCGCAGGTCGAGATCCCGCCGCCGCTCCGGCGACGCGCGCACGAACGCCTCGAGCCAGGGCTGCCCGAACCTGCCCGGGTCCCAGAACGATGCGAACCGCGGATGCTGGCGACCAAACTCGCCGGCCCGCTTGCCCTCGATCCGGAACGCGTCGAGCCCCTCCGCGGTGCGGTCGAACACGTCCCATTGCTGGCGCACGATGTGCCCGTCGACGCGGTAGCGGCTGTTCACCGCCACCCGCTCGACCCCGTTCGCGTCCGCGGTGCTGATCTCCTCCATCAGGTAGTGCGTGTGCAACAGCGGCAGCGGCTGCGCATCGAGCTGCAGGCGCACGTCGACCCGCACCGCGCCACCGTCCGCGACCGCCTCCGCCACGATCGCCAGACGCCCCGCGTAGCTCGTCACGCCGTCGTAGCGGCAGGTCTCGGCGTGCGCGCCGCCCGCCGCCAAGGCCAGCCCGAGACCCGCGGTGGCCGCGAAACCTGCCCGTCCGCCCGCGTTTGCACCGAAAGAGATCACGAGGACGCAACCAGATGGAATACCGCCAACTCGGCCGTTCGGGCCTGATGGTCTCCACGCTGACGATGGGGACCATGACCTTCGGCGGCCGCGGCGTCTTCGGCAAGGTCGGCAACGCCGGCGCCGCCGAGGCACGCCGCCAGATCGACCGCTGCCTCGAGGCCGGCATCAACCTGTTCGACACCGCCGACATCTACTCCACCGGCGCCTCCGAGGAGATCGTCGGCGAGGTCTTCGCCGGCCGGCGTCACGACGTGCTGCTCGCCACCAAGGCGCGTTTCCCGATGGGTCCCGGCCCGAACGACGCGGGTCTCTCCCGCCACCACCTGATCCGCGCCTGCGAGGCCAGCCTCAGGCGCCTGCGCACCGATCACGTCGACCTCTACCAGGTCCACGAGCGCGACGGCATCACCCCCGCCGAGGAGACCATGGAGGCGCTCGACAGCCTCGTCCGCGCTGGCAAGGTCCGCTATGTCGGCTGCTCGAACTTCTCCGCCTGGCATCTGATGAAGTATCTCGGCGTCGCCGAGCGCGCGCATCGCATCCCCTTCGTCAGCCAGCAGATCCACTACACGCTCCAGTGCCGCGAGGCCGAATACGAGCTCGTCCCGCTCTCGCTCGACCAGGGCATCGGCATCATGGTCTGGAGCCCGCTCGCCGGCGGCCTGCTGTCGGGCAAGTATCGCCGCAACCAGGCCCATCCCGAGGGCTCCCGCCACCTGACCGACTGGAACGAGCCGCCAGTCCGCGACGAGGCCAAGCTCTACGACATCGTCGACGCGCTCGTCGCGATCGCCGAGCCGCGCGGCGTGTCGGCCGCCCAGGTGGCCCTCGCCTGGCTGCTCGCGCGCCCCGCCGTCACCACGCTGGTGATCGGCGCCCGCACCGACGCCCAGCTCGCCGACAACCTCGCCGCCGCCGATCTCGAACTCACGCCCGAGGAGCGCACGAAATTGGACGCCGTCAGCGCGCCGCCGCTGCTCTACCCCTATTGGCACCAGGTCGCGACCGCGTCCGACCGCCTGTCCGGCGAAGACCTCACGCTGCTGGCGCCCCATATCAAAACCTCGCGTTGAAGCCTGGGGTAGGTCAGGGCTCCGCCCTGGGCCCGCTGGGGCCGACTGGCCCCCAGACCCAGCGGCCGTTGAACACCACCGTGTATCAGGTTACCACCCTCTGCGTTGCTGGCTACCGCTCCCTCCGCGACGTGCGGCTCGGCCTCGGTGCGCTGACGGTCATCACCGGGGCCAACGGCAGCGGGAAATCGAGCCTCTATCGAGCCCTACGGCTTCTCGCCGAGGTGGCAGGGTCTAGCGCGATCCAGTCCCTCGCGCTCGAGGGCGGTCGCTCCTCGGTCCTGTGGGCCGGCCCCGAGGCTTTCACCCAAGCCATGAAGGACGGCACCCAACCAGTTCAGGGTGTGGGTCGACGCAGCCCGGTCAGCCTGAAGCTCGGGTTCTCTTCCGCCGATTACGGCTACGGAATCGATCTCGGTCTTCCTTCACCTGTCCCACGGTCTCGTTTCGGGTGAGATCCCGAGATCAAGACGGAGAACTTATGGACCGGTCGCACCTGGCGGCGGGGCAGCGTCTTCGCCGAACGCCACGGTCCTTCTGTCCGGATACGTGACGGGAGGGGTGCCTGGCGCCAAGCGGCCGACACTCTTGCCCCGTATGACAGCATGCTGACGCACTGCGCGAACGGTGGCGATGCGGCGGAGCTTCTCCGGCTCCGGGAAGCACTCGGCAGCTGGCGCTTCTATGATCATTTTCGGACCGATGCCGAAGCCCCCGCCCGACGGCGCCAGGTCGGCACGCGCACGGCGGCCCTGGCCGGCGACGGAGCCGATCTCGCCGCGGCGATCGCGACCATCCTGGAGGTAGGAGACGGCGAGGAGCTCGCGGCCGCGATCGACGATGCATTTCCCGGTGCCTCGATCACCGTGCACGACACCGAAGGCTTCTTCGAGATCGAGATGCACCAGCGGGGATTGCTGCGTCCGTTGCGAACATCCGAATTCTCGGACGGCACGCTGCGTTACCTGCTGCTCATCGCCGCCCTGCTGACACCCCGGCCGCCGCCGCTGATGATCTTCAACGAACCCGAGACCAGTCTTCATCCCGACCTCCTCGCGCCTCTCGGACGCCTCATCGCCCGAGCTGCCATGCGATCCCAGATCGTTGTCGTCTCTCATGCGGAAAGCCTCGTCACGACCCTGATCGAGGCCGAAGCGGAGGCAATCGTCTTGGCAAAGCAGCTCGGTGAAACGATCCCGATCGACGATCGGGAACCGGCCTGGACATGGCCGTCGCGGTGATGCGAACGGACCGTCTCGACGGATGGGCTCCCACGCCTCCTGCGATGCGTCAGCTATTCCTTCTTCAACACGGGCGCGACAACGCTCGACGTGTTCTGGTTCCGGTCACCGCTCGACCGGTTCTCGCCGACCTCCTCGGGCCTGGACTTTCCCGACTTGTCCGGATTGCCAGGCTTGGTGCTCCTGGTTCCGCCCGGGTCCGCGCCCTCGACCGGATCGCTTCCCGTCGTCCGTTTCTCAGCCAACTCCGAGCCTCCCGCATGATCCTGCACTGAACCGCGCCCCGCTTCCCGGGTTGCGCATGTCATGACACCGCCCCTCAAGCGCCCCGAGATCGTCGTCGTCGGAGCCGGCTTCGGCGGACTGGCCGTCGTGCAGGCCCTGCGCCATGCCGACGTCTCGATCACCCTCATCGATCGCGAGAACCACCACACCTTCCAGCCGCTGCTCTACCAGGTCGCGACCGCCACCTTGTCCAGCACCGACGTCGCCTGGGCCATACGCAGCCTCCTGCACCAGTCGAACGTCCGGATCGTCATGGCGGAAGTCAACGGGATCGATCTCGCGGCGAGAACGGTCGCGACCGGCGGGGCGAGCTTCGGGTTCGACCATCTGATCCTCGCCACCGGCTCGACCCATTCCTATTTCGGCCACGACGAATGGGCCTCGTTCGCCCCTGGCCTGAAGCGGATCTCGGACGCGCAAGCGTTGCGCGCCCGCATCCTGCTCGCTTTCGAGCAGGCCGAACTCGCCGCCGGCGCCGACGAACGCGCGCGCCTTCTCACCTTCGTGGTCGTGGGCGCCGGCGCCACCGGCGTCGAGATGTCCGGCGCGATCGCCGAACTCGCCCAGCACACGTTGCGTCGCGATTTCCGCTCCATCGACACCACCAGTGCCCGCGTGGTCCTCGTCGAGGCCGGACATCGCGTGCTCTCGACCATGCCCGACAGCTTGTCGGACTATGCGCTCGCTGCCGTCCGCCGCCTGGGAGTCGACGTCCGCCTCGGCGTCCAGGTGACCGGCTGCGACGCGAACGGCGTCGACACGTCGGGCGGCCGTATCGACAGCGCCACCCTGATCTGGGCCGCCGGCGTCAAGGCGTCGCCCGCCGCGGCCTGGCTGGGCATCGAGCCGGACCGCAACGGCCGCATCGCCGTCGAGCCCGATCTCAGCGTTCCCGGCCATCCGTCGGTCTATGCGATCGGCGACACCGCGCTGGCCAGACGTCCCGATGGCCGGCCCGTCCCGGGCGTGGCGCCGGCCGCCAAGCAGATGGGCCGTTTCGTCGGGCGGCGGATCGCGGCGATCGCGTCAGGCCGCGCGCCTCGGCCCCGCTTCGCCTACCGCGACCAGGGCGAGCTCGCGACGATCGGCCGGAACGCCGCCATCGTCAGGATCGGTCGCATCAAGCTCACCGGCCTCGTCGCCTGGCTGTTCTGGAGCGTCGCGCACATCTTCTTTCTGGTCACCCTGCGCGACCGCGTCGTGGTTTCGCTCAACTGGATCTGGAACTATCTCACCAGGGGCCGCGCGGCGCGTGTCGTCATCCGGCCCGGAGACGAGCCATCAACGTGATCCGAAGCCGAGGAATCCCGCGCTCGGCTGCGGCGCGTCGGCGACTGGCGATGACTGGCGCTGGGCGGCCGCGACCTCGACCGGGCGGTGCTGGTGGCCGCGCCGGTCGCGCCGGGCGACCGGCGTCTCGGGCGGTGGCGACGATGCTTCGTCGCTGCCGGCAGGCGGCGCGTTCTCGTTCGGATCGCCCGCCTGCGAGCGCATCGACAGCAGCAGGAAAGTGATCGCATTCC
>CAXTUK010000145.1:0-6393 GCA_964247395.1 uncultured Acetobacteraceae bacterium | reverse complement strand
CGCCGTCGGCGCGCTGGCGATGGTGTCCCTGTTCGCGATCTCGGCCACTTCGCTGATCGCCGGCTTCGGCGGCATCGACTGGGCGCTGCAGCCGCCGAGGCAGGCGCTGCCGTTCACCACCGAGCTCTACATGAGCGGCGTGACCTTCTTCACGCTCGGATACGGCGACGTCGTGCCGCATGCGGGAGCCGCCCGCGCGCTGGCGGTCTTCGAGGCAGGCAGCGGCATCGGCTTCCTCGCCGTGGTGATCGGCTACCTGCCGGTGCTCTACCAGCTGTTCTCGCGGCGCGAGGCGCACGTCATCCAGCTCGACGCGCGGGCGGGGTCGCCGCCCGCGGCCTGCACGCTCCTGGTGCGCCACGCCGAGGAGGGCGGCCTGCAGAAGCTCGACGAGCTGCTGCGTGACTGGGAAGTCTGGGGGTCGGAGCTGTTCGAGAGTCATCTCTCGTTTCCGATGCTGGTCTTCTATCGCTCGCAGCACGACAACCAGTCGTGGCTGGCCGCGATGGCGGCGGTGATGGACGCCTGCGCGCTGATCCTGGTGAGCGTCCACGACATCCAGCCGCTCCAGGCGCGCATGACCTTCACCATGGCGCGGCAGGTCCTGGTCGAGATGGCGCGGTCGCTGCGGGTCTCGCCATCCCGCTACGAACGCAGCGACCGTCTGCCGCACGACACCTATGTCCGGCTGGAAGCGGCGCTCGTCGAAGCCGGCCTCGCCTGGCAGGGCGGCGTGGATCGCGAGGAGACGCTCAAGGCGCTGCGGGCGACCTACGAGCCGCTGCTCGCCGGGCTCGCATCCTTCCTGTTGCTGTCGGTGCCGGAATGGATCGCGGCCGACGACCAGACGGATCATTGGCAGCGCGGACACCGCGGCGCCATCGCCGGCCGCCTCATCGAGCAGCTGTCGCAGCGTCCCGAGAGCGCGCCGGCCGCGCCGGGCGACAGTTTCGCCCGCCGCCTGCGGGCCAAACTCAACGTGGACTGACGAACCAGGCTGGGCGCCCGCCGTTACCACCGGCAGAGGAGCATGCGATGACGACGAGCAGCAAGATACCGGCGACCGACCGGTCGGCCGGAGGTCCGGACAGCAGCCATGTCGACCGGAACAAGGCGCCGGAGGATAGCGGCGGCGCGCGCCACCAGCACAATCCGGCGGTGCACAAGCACCCTGCCGATCAGACGAGCACCGGCGCTGGCGGGACGAAACACGAGAAGCGCGAGCCGGGCGAGGGTCGGCGGGGCTGACCTTCGCATTCGGCCGGAACGGTCCGATCAGGCTGGCGGCATCTTGCCCGAGGCCGCCTCCTTGGTGCCGGCCTCCGGGGGCACCCTGACCTTGGCGCCATCCACCAGGTCGGCGGGCGGACTGACGATCACCCGCTCGCCGCCGCGCAGCCCGTCCGACAGCTCGGCGATCGTGCCGAGATCGTGCTCGACTACGACCTTCCGCATGTGCGCCCGCCCGTCCTCGACGGTCGCGACCTGCAGCCCGTCGCCGTTGAAGATCAGCGAGGCGTCGGGGATGACCACCACCGGATGCGGACGCGGGACGTCGAAGGAAATGTTGATGTAAAGTCCGGCGCGCAGCACGTGGTCGTAGTTGGGGATGTCGATCTCGGTCAGCATCGAACGCGAATCGTTGGCGATCGCCACCGCGTTGCGCGACACGCTGGCCCTGAATACGCGACCGGGCAGTTCCGGCAGCGTGACCTTTGCATCGATCCCGTCGCGCACCCCCACCGCCTCGCTCTGCGGCACATAGACGTCCGCGCGCAGCACGTCGTCCGACGCCTCGGTGAACATCGGCGTGCCGCCGCTCGTGCTGTCGGCCTGCAGCAGATCGCCGACATCGACCGCGCGGGTGGTGATCACGCCGTCGAACGGGGCGGTGATCCGCTCGAACCCGACCAGCGCCTGCAGGCGCTGCACCGTCGCCTGCTGGGCACGCAGATTGGCTTCGGCGACCCCGATCCCGGCCTGCGCCGAGGTCACGCTCGAGTGCGACACCTGCCTGGTCGCCTTGTCGTTGTCCGCGGTCTGCACCGGCGTCCAGCCCTCCTTGGACAGGACGGCCGACCGGTGGCTGGTGACGTCGGCGAGGTGACGGCTGTCGGTCGCCGATTTCAGGCTGGACTGCGCCTGCACCAGCGCCGCCTCGAGCTGCCCCACCTGCGCCTGGGCCTGCGCCAGTTGCGCGTCGGTGTCGGGGGCGGAGATGCGCAGCAGCAGGTCGCCCTTGCGCACCCGGCTGCCGATGTCGACGAGCCGTTCGGCGACATAGCCGGTGGCGCGGGGATAGATCGCGGCCTGGTCGAACGAGATCGTCTGGCCGGGCAGCGCCACCGTGACCGGACCGTCCTCGCGCCTGGCGGTGGTCGTCCCGACCGTCGGGATCATGTCGTTGACGCTGACGGTCTCGTCCGCCGCCCGGTCAGTCTCGATGCGGCCGAACACGCCGATCGCGATCAGGACCACGATCGGGGTCCCCACCCCGAGCGCCAGCCGACGCGCCGGCAGAAGCCCCCTCCGACGCTGCTGGCTCATATGTAGTCCTCCGGCGCCCGCACCGGCGCCTGCCTCAAGACGGTGTACAGGAAGGGCACGAACAGCAGCGTCGAGCAGGTGCCGATGCCGATGCCGCCCATCACCGCGCGGGCCAGCGCGCCGTTCGCCTCCGAACCCTCGCCGAGCGACAGCGCCATCGGGATCAGCCCCACGAACATCGCCCCCGCCGTCATCAGCACCGGCCGCAATCGTGTCTGCCCCGCCATCAGCGCCGCCTCGAGCGCCGAGCAGCCGGTTTCCTCGCGGTGCTCGCGCGCGAACGTCACCAGCAGGATGGAATTCGCACTCGCGACGCCGACGCTCATGATCGCTCCCATCAGCGAGGGGATGGAGAAGCTGGTCCCGGTCACGAACAGCGCGAACACCACGCCCGAGAACACCATCGGCAGCGCGCACAGCACCACGAACGGATCGCCCCAACTCTGGAAGTTCAGCACCATCAGCAGATAGACCGCGATCACCGCGATCACCAGTCCGATCCCGATATGCAGGAAGGCGTCGTTCATGCTCTCGATCTGGCCGCGAACGATGATCTTGTCCGGCACGTGCAGGTGATGGCGCTCGTCGGCGACGATCCGCTGGATCGGGCCCGCCACCGAACCGAGATCGGTGCCCTGGACCGACGCATAGACATCCCAGGTCGGCTGCGAATTGACGCGCGTCTGCACGCTCTGCTCGCTGCCGCGATGGAAGTCGGCGACATTGCTGAACAGATTGAGCGCGCCGCCAGGGCTGGCCGCGACGCCGAGCGGCGTGTTGGCCAGCTTCTGCAGCGTGTCGAGCCGGTATTCGGGCGCCTGCACCCAGAGCTGCCAGGGCACGCCGGTCTTCGGGTCGGTCCAGAACGCGGGGCTGACCTGGAACGATCCCGAGGTCGCGATATTGATCTGGTCGGCGATCGACTGGATGGTCAGTCCCAATTCCGACGCGCGCTGCCGGTCGACGTCGACCTTGTAGTCCGGCGCGTCGAGGATCTGCTGGATGTGGGCGTCGACGGCGCCCGGGATGCGCGCGATCCGGTGCTCCATGTCGCGAAGCACGGCGATATCCTCGGCCGTGTGCTTGCCCTGGAGCTGCACGTCGATCTGCGACGGCGTCCCGAAATCCAGGATCTGGGTGATGATGTCGGACGGCTGGAAATAGAACGTCGCATCGGGGAAGCGCTGCCGCAGCACGACCCGCAGCTTTCTCGTGAAGCGCGCGACCGGGCTGCCGGGCTTGAACGTCGCCAGCACCTGCCCGTCATTGTAGGCGACGAAAGAGCCGTCATTGAACGCGAGATTGTAGGTGATCGAGGGCAGCCCGATATTGTCGACGATGTCGCCCATGTCGCGCTTCGGCACCACTTGGCGGATCGTGTTCTCGACCTGCTCGAACAGCCGCGACGCATCCTCGATCCGCAGCCCCGGCCTGGCCCGGACGTGCAGCGTGAGCGAGTCGCCGCTGATGACCGGGAAATAGTCCCGCCCGAGAAAGACGAACATGCCGGATGCGATCGCCAGCGTCGCCGCGGCGACCGAGAGGGTCCGGCCCCGGTGCTCGAGCACGGCGGCGAGCAGCGCCGCGTAGAACAGCTGGACACGCCCGAAGCCGCCCTCGAACCATTCCCGGAAACGCGCGTAGGCGCGCGCGACCCGCCCCTTCCGGTCTGCCGGCCTGTCCTGCTCCTCGACCTCGCGCGCGCACAGCACGTCGACCAGGATCGGCACCAGCGTGCGAGACAGCAGATACGACGCCAGCATCGCGAACACCACCGCGAGCGCCTGCGGCGTGAAGATGTATTGGGCGGCGCCGGTCAGGAACAGCACCGAGACGAACGCCGAGCAGATCGCCAGCGTCGAGATCAGCGCCGGCTTGGCGATCCCGGCAGCACCCTGGGCGACCGCCTCGCGAAACGGCTTCTTCTCCTCGAGCAGACGATAGGTGTTCTCGATCGCCACCGTCGCGTCGTCGACCAGGATGCCGATCGCGAGCGCCAATCCGCCCAGCGTCATCAGGTTGATCGTCTCGCCGATCAACGCGAGGATCGCCAGCGAGCTCAGGATCGACAGCGGGATCGACACCAGCACCACCAGCGTCGCCCGCCACGAGCCCAGGAACATCAGGATCATCAATCCGGTCAGCCCGGCCGCGATCACGCCCTCGCGGACCACCTCGCCGATCGCCCCTGTGACGAACACCGACTGGTCGAACATCGTGATGACGCGGATCGCCTTCGGCGCCGTGGCGGTGATCCCCGGCATCGAGCCCTTGACGTGGCCGGTGATGTCGAGGGTCGACGTGGGCCCGTCCTTCAGCACCGACAGCAGCACGCCGGGCTTGCCGTCGACATGCACGATGTTCTGCTGCGGCGCGCCGCCGGCGCGCGCCCAGCCCACGTCGCGGATCAGGATCGGCTGCCCGTTGCGCACGGTGATTGGGATGTCGTTCAACCGGCTCAGCACCGACGGCACGCTGTTGAGCCGCATCACGAACTGGGTCGAGCCGAACTTCGTCAGCCCCGACGGCAGCACCAGGTTCTGCGAGGTGACCGCGTTCAGCACCGACTGCGGCGTCAGGCTGAACGCGTTCAGCTTGTCCATGTCGAGGTCGATCTGCAGGTTCTCGGGCTGGCCGCCATAGGGCGGCGGAATGGTCGAGCCGTGCACCGCCTGCAGCACGGGACGGATCTGGAAACGCGTGTAGTCGTAGACCTGCGCCTGGCTCTCGCTGGTCGAGGTGGCCGCGAGCTGGATCACCGGCACCGACGAGGCGTCGAACCGCAGCACGATCGGTGGCTGGATGCCCGCCGGCAGCTGCGCCCGGATGGCATTGGTGGCCGCGATCACCTGGGTGAGCGCGAAATTGATATCGGTGTCGGAATAGAAATAGATCTTCGTCAGCGTGATCCCTTGCAGCGTCGTGCTCTGCATGGTTCGGATGCCGATGACGTTGTTCGAGATCGCGAGCTCCTCGTAGGAGGTCACGTAGTTCTGCATGTCGGGAGCATCGAGCCCGGTATAGGTCCAGAGCACGTTGACCACCGGAATGTTGACCTCCGGCAGCACGTCCTTCTTCATCACCAGCGCCGATCCGCCGCCGGCGAGCAGGATGAAGACCGCGAGCACGTAGAAGGTGGCCCTGAACTTCAGGGCGAACTTGACCAGCCCCAACCGACGGCTCCCGATGCGGACAACGCCCCTATGTGTGGACCGGGCTGCAGCCCTGCAACGTCCGCACGAATCGCTTGAAACACATCGTCACGTGGTCACATGCTGGGGCGTCGAAACCAGTTGAAAGGAGGTGATCCAGTGTCTCATTGTCACAAGAGGGCGGAGTCCGCTCAGGCCTGGATCCACGTGTCGGGCGCCCTGGAGGCGGTCTGACCGAATTCACGCCGAAGGCGGGGCATGCCCGCTGACAATGCCGAACGGGAGAGGCCTCGGGACATGTCCCGGGGCCTTTTTCATGACTTGACCAGGCCCGGGCCGTGGAGCACTCCGGCCCGGGCATGAACGACCTGTTCTCCGACCGTCGCGGCCCGGCGCGCCCCGCCAGGTCGTCCCGTCCCGGCGCGCGCGCGCCGTCGAGGGCGCCCGACGACTACAGCGCCGCCGACATCGAGATCCTCGAAGGTCTCGAACCCGTCCGGCGCCGCCCCGGCATGTATGTCGGCGGCACCGACGAGGGCGCCTATCACCATCTCGCCTCCGAGATCATCGACAACGCGATGGACGAGGCGGTCGCCGGCCATGCGAGGTTCATCGACGTCAGGCTCGAGCCGGGCGACTGGCTGACGGTGCGTGACGACGGCCGCGGCATCCCGGTCGACCCGCACCCCAAGTT
>CAXTUK010000144.1:0-6617 GCA_964247395.1 uncultured Acetobacteraceae bacterium | reverse complement strand
GGTGCCCCTACCAGGGCGGCTCGCGCCGGCGCCATCGCGCCCGCGATCGCATCGAGCGCCGGCTGGTCCCCCTGCACCAGGTAGGGGCTCGCCGTCTCCGGCCAGGCGACCACCGAGGGCGACGATCCCGCCTCCGCCACCCCACGTCGGGTCAGCGCCAGATACCGGCGGAAGATCTCCAGCGGCCCATCGCCGCCGAGCTTGGCGGTCTCCGGCACGTTGCCCTGCACCAGCACCACCTCCAGTCCGGGCGGAGCGGGCAGGGGAAGCGACAACCGCCACGCCCCGAACCCCGCCCACACCACCAGGGCACACAGCGCCGCCGCGGCGGTCCGTCTGCCCATCGCAGGAGCGGCGCCCACCAGCACCGTCAGCCAGGTCAGCCCGTGCACGCTCGCCAGGCTCGCGGGCTGGATCATCACGTCGCCCACCGCGCCGCGCAGCTCCCACACGCTGCCGAGCAGATTCCACGGAAACCCCGTCAGGATGAACTCGCGCCCGAGATCTGACAGCGTCCACAGCCCCGCCAGCGCGAACAGCCGCGCGATCCCCGCCGGCGCCAGCCGCGCCAGCCCGACCGGCACCGTGGTGAACACCGCCAGGCCGAGTGCCGTCACCGGCGTCGCGAACGGCACCAGCCACCAGAACTCGTCGGCGCGCACCAGGATCGCATTCGTCAGCCAGTAGAGCCCGACCGAATACATCCCGACCGCGAACCAGTAGCCGCGCCGCGCCGCCGCCCAGGGACCCGGCGAAGCGTCGATCAGCAGCAGCAGGACCGACAGCCCGACCGGCACCGCCACGATCACGTCGAGCGACGGAAAACCGAGCGCCAGGCACCCGCCCGCCAGCAGAGCCGCGACATCGGCGCGCCAGCCGGCCAGACGGGACAGCAGGCTCAATCCAAGGCGTCGCGCAGCGCCCGCTCGTAGTGCCTGTAGTATTTGTCGGTCACGAGGTCGGTCTTCACCACGATCACCACGTCGGTGGTGTTGAACTGTTCGTCGATCACCGCGCCGTCGCCGACGAACCCGCCCAGCCGGAGATAGCCCTTCACCAACGGCGGCAAGGACGCCATCACCCGGCGGGCATCGAGCGTCTCCGGGTCGACCCGCCGCATCTCGATATAACGGTGCGAGACCGCCCGCGGCCGCAAGGCCGGTGGCGCCAAGTGGTTCAGATAGAGATATGTCAGCTCCGGACCGATCCTGTCCGGCTCGGTCCCCGGCAGGCTCGCGCAGCCGAACATGATGTCGATCCGGTGATGGAAGACGTAGGCGGCGATCCCCCGCCAGAGCAGCTGCATTGCCGCCCGCCCGCGATAATGCCGGTCGACGCACGACCGGCCGAGCTCCAGCACCCGACCCGGGAAGCTCATCAGCGGCCCGATATCGTATTCGCTCGCGGTGTAGAAGCGGCCGACCCGCTCCGCCGCCTCGCGCTGCACCAGTCGGTAGGTCCCCACCACGCCCTCGGGGCCCGGACCGATCGCATGATCGATCACCAGCAGGTGGTCGGCGATCGGGTCATAGACGTCGATGTCCCGCCGCGACTTGCGTGTCGCCGCGTCCGGCACCGCGCCCATCTCCTCGTAGAACACCCGGTAACGGAGCGCCTGGGCCGCATCGAGGTCGGCGCCGCTGACCGCGATCCGGACACCGAGCTGCCCTGCCCTGAGTTCACCGAAGCTCCGCGCGGCGCCGAGCCGGTTGGCGACAGTTCCGCCGAAATGGCTCTGGCGCCCCCCGCTCGGCGTTCCTTCTTGGCCCGACGCCCCCCCGATCGGCTTGAAACCGGCCGGTTTGATCACTGTCAATTTGCTGCTCCGCTGGGCACGTGGTCGGACGCGGCTGCCTCGCCGGCGGCGCGGCGCACCTCCCGAGCGGGCTGGTCGGACTTGCGTCCGAACAATTCGAGCCGGTGCGAGACGAGGTCGAAACCCAGCCGTTTGGCGATGGCCTCCATCAGTCGCTGGTGCTCCGCGTCCTCGAACTCGACCACCTTGCCGGTGTCGATATCGACCAGGTGATAGTGGCTGCCGTGCTCCGACGGCTCGTATCGCGCTCGGCCGCCGCCGAAGTCCCGCCGCTCGAGAATGCCCTTCTCCTCCAGCAGGCGGACCGTCCGATACACCGTGGCGATGGAAATATGGGGATCGAGGCTCGCTGCACGCCGGTAAAGCTCCTCGACGTCGGGGTGGTCGGACGCCTCTGACAGGACCCGACCGATCACTCGCCGCTGCCCGGTCATCTTGAGGCCTCGTTCGACGCATAAGCGCTCGATGCGAGATTCCATCGGTTCCCCGGTTCGTTTCCCCCGATGCGGCGTAGCCGATACAGGAGCGGATTGTCGAGCCACGTGGCCGCAGCGTTATATGAACAAGCAACCGGAGAAAACAAATGCAGCCCGTCGCGCGCCGGATCGACATCACCGCCGAACGCTGCCCGATGACCTTCGTGCGCACCCGACTGGCGCTGGACCGGCTGGCGCCAGGCGAGATCCTCGAGGTCATTCTCGCCGGCGACGAGCCATGCCGCAGCGTCCCGGAAACGGCGGTGTCACTCGGTCACGACATCCTCTCGACCGATCACTTCGACGACGGCGCGACGCGCCTGCTCATCCGCAAGGCCCCAGCGGCGCAGCCATGACCAGGGCGGCGCTGCCATCGCCGTAATAGGCCGCGCGACGCCCGACCTCGGCGAAACCCATGCGTCGGTAGAGCGCGCAAGCCGGCATGTTCGATGCCGAGACTTCGAGGAACAACCGTTCGGCGCCGAGCCGCCGACAGCGGGCCATGCAAACCGACAGCAGCGCCGAGGCGACACCCCGCCGCCGAACCGCGCGGCGCACCGCGATCGTCAGAAGCTCCGCCTCGTCGGCCGCCACCCGGAACATCGCCATGCCGGCGCCGTCCGGCGCCACCGACGCGAACGTGCCCGGCATGCCGAGCAGTACACCCATCGCCGCCGCGTCCCAGCGCTCCCCGTCCTCGAACGCCTCGGCATGGATCGTCGCGAGCAGTTCGGTCTCGCTCACGCAGGCGGCGGTCGGACGTCCGTCGCCTCGCGGCTGACGGCAGGCTCGTCGATATAGAGCGGCAGACAGGCGCGCGGCGCGAGCCGCCCCTCGAGCCTGGCCCTGGCCGCCCGCACGATGCCGAGCGGACCAGGCAATCTCCGCGTTGCGATACGCACCGAGCCGCCGAGCGCGGCCAGATGCGCGGCAACCGCCTTGGCGCTGTCGCCGGCGATCAGCATCTCGCCCTCGACCGGGCGCAGGTCGGCGACCGCGACCGCCCGCGGCGGACCATCGCCTTCCAGGAAGACGCCGCCGCGTTGCCCATCGGTTGCGACCCATACCGGGCCCGACCTGCCGAGCGAGTGTGCGACCGCCTCGCCGACGGTGACGCCGACGACCGGGCAATTCGTACCGAACGCCAACCCCTGCGCCAGCGCCAGACCGGCCCTGATCCCGGTGAAGCTGCCAGGACCGATCACGCACGCGATCAGCTCGCTGTTGCCGAGGTCCAGGCCCTCGACGAGCCCGGGCAGTCGTTCGACCAGCCCTCGGCCGCCCGGCACATGCCGCTCCGCGACCACTCGTTCATCCTCGACCATCGCCGCGAACGCGTCCGCGAGCGCCGTGGCGAGAACCAGGACCCGCCGGCTCACAACAACTGGCATGCCTCGTCGAAGGCGAGACGCGGGCTGCGCTCCGGCAGGTCCCGTCGCTCCGCGTGACCTAGGCAGACGAGGAAGTTGCTCCGCCATCCATGCGCCGAGAGAAAGACGTCGTCGACGAGCGCGTTGTCGAAGCCCGACATCGGACCGCAGTCGAGGCCGAGCAGACGGGCGGCCATGATCAGGTAGGCCCCCTGCAAGGTGCCGTTCCGGAACGCCGTCTCCTCGGCGAGCGGCGTATCGCCGGCAAACCACGAGCGTGCATCGGCGTGCGGGTAGAGGCGCGGGAGCTGCTCATGAAACGCCGGATCGTGCGCCACGATCGCGACCACGGGCGCCCCCATCGCGCGCTCCGCGTTGCCGGCCGCCCGCGGCGGCCGCCACCCGGGCGTGGGACCCAGGCGACGGAGCTACAGGGAGCGGGCCGGCGAGCAGTTCGCCGACGTCGGACCGAATTTCAGCAGCTCGTACAGTTCCCGGATCGTCTCGTCCGACACTCCCTCGCCGCTCCATCGCCACGCCGTGCGCGCCTCGCGGAACAGGATGTCGGCGGGCTCCGTCGCACGTGCCGCCTCCGCGACCGGGACCTCCTCCGGCGCGGGCGACACCTCCACCAAGGCTCAGAGCTCCACCTGCTCGACCGAAACCACCTCGGGCACGTAGTGGCGCAGCATGTTCTCGATTCCGTGCTTGAGCGTGGCCCGCGAGGACGGACACCCGCTGCACGAGCCCTGCATGTGCAGTTTCACGACGCCCTCCTGGTAGCCGTGAAACACGATGTCGCCTCCATCCGCCGCCACTGCCGGCCGGACGCGGGTGTCGAGCAGCTCCTTGATCTGCTCGACCACCTCGCGGTCCTCGGGCCGGAACTCGCCGGCGTGCGCGGCAGCGGGCTCGCCCTCGATCGCCGGGCTGCCGGACACGAAGTGGTCGACGAGGGACGCCAGCACCTGCGGCTTTAACGACGCCCAGTCCTGGGCGTCGGTCTTGCTGACGGTGACGAAGTCGGTGCCGAGGAACACCCGCGCGACGCCATCGAGCCCGAACAGGCGGGTCGCCAGCGGGCTGCGCTCGGCCTGCGTCTCGGTCGCGAAATCCGCGGTGGCCACCCCGGGCATCACCATCTGTCCGGGCAGGAACTTCAACGTCGACGGGTTCGGCGTGCCTTCGGTCTCGATGAACATGCGTTCGTCCTGCGTGTCTTGTTCCGCCTACCGGGTCAGGCGGCTATAACCCTCTGAAGTTCGAGATGGCGAGGGCATCACCGCGCCGCAAGCACGGGAGCAGTGCGATGTCCCTCCGATATGCGGCCGCACTCGCGGTCCTGCTCGCCTCTCCTGCCCGGGCCGAGCCGCTCGCGTTCGTGATGAACTCGGCCGACGCTTCGATCAGCGAGATCGACATCGGCACCCACCGCGAGGTGCGCCGGGTTCCGGTGCTGCGTGAGCCCCACCACATGGCGCTCACACCGGACGGCAGGTCGCTCGTCGTCGGCGACACCGCCGGCAACGCGCTGTTCTACCTCGATCCGGACACCGGCACGGTCCAGCGCCAGATCACCGTCAGCGACCCCTATCAGGTGTCGTTCAGCCCCGACGGGCGCTGGTTCACGGTCGCCGGCCTGGCACGCAACCAGGTCGACATCTACGATGCCGCGACGATGCATCTCGTCCACCGCGTGCCGGCGCGCGCGATGCCGAGCCATATCAACTACGCGCCCGACAGCAGCGTCGTCTACGTCACCCTCCAGGACAGCGATAAGCTGATCGCCATCGAGACCGTGTCAGGCCATGTCCTCTGGACTTCCAAGGTCGGCAGGACCCCCGCGGGCGTTCTGTGGCACGACGGCATGCTGCTGGTGGGGGATATGGGCTCCGACCACGTGGCCGTCGTCGACCCGGTGGACGGCCATGTCGTGCGCACCGTGGTGACCGGACGCGGTGCCCACAACCTGTTCATGAGTCCCGACGGCAAGTCGCTCTACGTCACCAGCCGTGTCGCCGGCACCATCTCCGACCTTGATCCCGCCACTCTGGCTGTCCGCCGCACCTTCTCCGTTCCCGGCGGCCCGGACGACATCTCCTTCGCACCTGACGGCACGCTGTGGGCGGGTCTGCGCTGGCGCCAGCATGTCGCCGTCATCGACCCGCAGACCGGCGCCTACACGACCATCCCGACCGGCCGCTCCCCGCACGGCATCTGGCTCAACACCCAGAGACGTCCCCGCGCGGTGGCAGCAGGCCCCTGAGCCGGCGCTTGGCCCTCAAGCGCCGCGTCCTGCTGGCGTCGATGCCTCTCGCCGCGTCGGCGAGCGCCGCTACCGACCAGCCAGCTCGGTTCCAGGCGGCCGGACTGCCCCGCTTCGACCGGCCGGACGTGCACGATGGCGACCGCCCGGCGGGCGCCAGCTTCGCGTCGCGCTCGGCCGCGATGGGACTGTCTTGCGCCGCTTCCGGCTCCCACCCGGTCGCGGTCCTCGTCGCGATCGAGATCCTCAAGCGTGGCGGCTCGGCCGTCGATGCCGCGGTTGCGATGAACGCCTGCCTGGGCTTCCTCGAACCGACCAGCGCCGGCCTCGGCGGTGACTGCTACGCGATGCTGTGGGACCCGTACCTGAACCGCGTCGTCGGCCTCGCCGGATCGGGCGCCTCCCCGCGCGGCTTGTCGCTCGAAACCGTCCGCGCCCGCGCCCGGAACGGCGTCATTCCCAAGCTCGGCGCCGTCAGCGTCTCGGTTCCCGGCGCGCTCGACGCCTGGTGGACGCTGCACCAGCGCTACGGCAGGCTGCCCTGGGCCGAAATCATCGCCCCGGCCATCGCGCTCTGCGAGCGCGGCGCCCCGGTGCCGCAGATCATCGGCGCCTATATCGGCAGGCACCTGCGCATCTTCCTCCGCCCCGGCGCCGGCGTCGAGGAGACCGCCGGCGCCCAGGCCCGG
>CAXTUK010000143.1:0-6722 GCA_964247395.1 uncultured Acetobacteraceae bacterium | reverse complement strand
CGACAGGCCGGGGCGGAGCGCGCGCGCCTCGGCGAGCGCCCGGCCGAGCACCGGCAGGTCGGCGATGTCGTCGAACGTGAAGAGACCGGCGCGCAGCCCGTCGTCGAGATCGTGGCTGCAATAGGCGATGTCGTCGGAGAGCGAGGCGACCTGCGCCTCGGCCGACGGATGGGTGTCGAGCTCGAGCGGATGACGCCGGTCGTAGCCGTAGACATAGGCTGACGGGGCGAGCAGCGGGCCGTTGTGCTTGGCGAGGCCCTCGAGGGTGTTCCAGGTGAGATTGAGGCCGTCGAACGCGGCGTAGCGGTTCTCGAGCTGGGTCACCAGGCGCAGCGCCTGGGTGTTGTGGTCGAAGCCGCCGAAGTCGGCCATGCCGTCGCGCAGCGCCTCCTCGCCGGCGTGGCCGAACGGGGTGTGGCCGAGATCGTGGGCGAGCGCGAGCGCTTCGGTCAGGTCCTCGTCGAGTGCCAATTGGCGAGCGATGGTGCGCGCGATCTGGGCGACCTCGATGCTGTGGGTCAGCCGGGTGCGGAAGAAATCGCCCTCGTGATTGACGAACACCTGGGTCTTGTATTGCAGCTTGCGGAAGGCGGCCGAGTGGACGATTCGATCGCGGTCGCGCTGGAAGGGCGTGCGCGTCGCGGCCTCGTACTCCGGATGGAGGCGGAGCCGGTGCGGATCGGGGATGGCGGCGTAGGGCGCGAGCGGCATCGTGCCCTGGCGTAGCACCGGGGGCGGCGCGGCAGAAGGCGGCGCTTCAATTGCAGGGCGGCGCGCGCTATATGACCGGTCATGGAACAGCTCGTGCAGGCTCCGTTTTCCGTCTCGCCGCGCGCCGCCTCGCGGATCAACGAGATCGTGGCAGGCGTCGGCAGCGGCCCGGACAAGCTGCGGGTGGCGGTGCTAGCCGGCGGCTGCTCCGGCTTCCAGTACAAGTTCGAGCTGGACGGTTCGGCCTTACCCGAGGATGTCATGATCGAGCAGGACGGCGCCCGGGTGCTGGTCGACCCGGCCAGCCTCGACCTGCTGGCGGGCGCCGAGCTCGATTTCGTCGACAAGCTGATGGGCGCGCATTTCACGGTGCGCAACCCGAACGCGACGTCGGCCTGCGGCTGCGGGACCTCGTTCTCCATCGAGTGACGGAGCGGTGAGGATCGCGACCTGGAACGTGAACTCGGTGCGCGCCCGCGAGGCGCACGTCGGGCGCTATCTGGCACGCGCGCAGCCGGACCTGCTGCTGCTGCAGGAGATCAAGTGCGAGGCGGCGAGCTTCCCGTCGAGCTTTGCGGCGCTGGGCTACCGGGCGGCGATCGTGGGACAGAAGAGCTACAACGGGGTCGCGCTTCTCGGGCGGGTGCCGTTCGAGATGTCCCGCGAGGGTCTGCCCGGGCTCGAGGAGCCGGCGGCGCAGGCGCGCTATGTCGAGGTTCGGACCGGCGGGATGATGGTGGGCAACCTCTATCTGCCGAACGGGAACTCCGGCGGAGCGGACGGATATGCGGCGAAGCTGCGCTGGATGGAGGCGCTACGGACGCATGCGGCCTCGCTGCTGGAGGCCGACGAGAAGCTGATCCTGGCGGGCGACTACAATGTGTGCCCGGCGGACGAGGATTTCGCGCCGGGGACCTTGCCGCCGGACGACGCGCTGGTGCGGCCGGAGACGAGGGCGCGGTTCCGGGCCCTGCTGTATGGCGGGCTGACGGACGCGGTGCGGGCGCTGCAGCCGCGCGGCGCGGCCTACACGTTCTGGGATTACCAGGCGGGCTGCTGGCAGCGGGACCGGGGGCTCCGGATCGACCACGCGCTGCTGTCGGCGGAGATCGCGGAGCGGCTGGTCGCGTGCACGATCGACCGGGTTCCGCGCGGGGAGGAGCAGCCGTCGGACCATACGCCGGTGATGATCGAGCTGGCGGCGTGAGGGGGATCCGGATGCGGCGATGGGCCTGGTTGGTGTTGGCGGTTGCAGTGGCCGGTTGCAGTTCGTCGCTCGGCGGCAGCGGCGGTTCGGCGCCGGGCAGGACCTACATCGTGCTGCCGAACGGCCAGGTGGAACCGGCGCCGACGCGGACGGAGCCGTGAGCGAGGGGGGAGATGGCCCGACGGCTCGGGTGGTTAATGTCGACCACGTGGCCGAGGTGGTGTTCCAGAACGGGAGCAGTTGGGAGAGCCACGACAAGCGGCTCGCGCCGGCAGGGCGTCGCGAAGGGCGGCTGGGCGTCGTGCTCAGTCGGATTCCGCCCGGCAAGAGTGGCTGCCCGTTCCACACGCATCAGCTCGAGGACGAGGCGTTCGTCATCCTGTCCGGCCGTGGCGTCTGGCGGCATGGCGAAGAGGTCCGGGAGATCGGGCCCGGAGACTGCGTCTCGTGCCCGGCGGGCACTTCGATCGGGCATCAGATCGCCAATCCGTTCGACGAGGATCTGCGATACCTGGCGATCGGGATGAACGATCCGAACGAGGTCTGTACCTACCCCGACAGCGGGCAGGTCCTGGTGCGGAGCCTCCAAAAGAACGGGTTCCTGACGGTGGCGGAGTACTTCGAGCGGCAGCCGGAGCCGCCGCGGATCATGACGATGCCAAGAAGCTGAAGGAAGGATTTACTTTAACAGGTTTTGCCGATGACCCTTGCTCGATCTCTCGAGCGCCAACGCCGCCCTCGTAAGAGGTCGGCATACTTGCTTTTTAGTGCCTCTTGCTCGTTTCGACGACGCTGGCATTCGCTCGACCGCCAACATGTCCGGGAGAAGTAGACTTCCGGGCGGACTTGTCGGCTGAATGCCCGCAAAGCACCTCTCGAACCTTCCGCCCGCCGTGCTGCTGGATGATGCCGATGAATTCCGCGACCATTTGACGCTCGCGGGTCAGATCCGTCTGGATGCGGTGGTGAAACGCGAGCCTGGTGGACGCGCGGTGAAATGTGAGGATCGCGACGGCACGGCTTGCGATTTAGCCGCCTACCTTTCGGCTTTCCATCAACTTGGCTGCACTGCGGACTTCGTCCTTGCTGTCTGTCGAGCGCACCGAGATGTGCACTCGTAGGGGCCGAGGTTCACCGGTTGCCGATGCGGCAGAGTCCGCCGCTAGCGATCGGCGCGGCGAGCGCGATGGTCTGGCCGGCGAAGATGTCGAGGTCAGGAGCGATCGGCAGGCCGGCCTCGCGGAGCATGTCGGCGGTCCAGGTGTTGCAGGTGTAGAGGCCGGAATAGCCCAGGGTCGAGGCGTAGAAGACGCTGCCGGGGATGCGGCCGGGGGCGATGGCGAGCGGGGCGCCGGCGCTGTCGGTCCGGAACGAGGCCCAGATCGCGGCGTCGAGCCGGGCCAGCTGGTCGGGTGTGGGGTGCAGCACGGCCACCGTGCCGCGATCATAGGCGGCGATTGGCGACGCGTTCAGGCCGAGAACCTGCAGGGCGCCGTTGCCGGGCAGCGGGCCGATCAGCAGGTCGGCGAGGGTGGTGACGGGTGCGACGAGGAATGTGCGCCGACCGAAGCCGACGACGAGAACCCGGACGCCAGGGAAGATCGACCGGAAGCGGGCCAGGCCGCCGTCGAGTCCGGAGGCCGGCAATGCCAGGTCGGTGTGCCAGCCGTGCGAGATGACATAGACTGTGTCGGTGGATGCGGGCCGCGGCACGCAGACCGGAAGCCGAACGGCGCAGCCATCGACGGCCAACAGACTCACGATGAGAATGCGCCAAGTCGTGGTTTCCAAAGGCTCGGCCTTTGGCGGGGTTCGGGGCGGAGCCCCGCGCTTCCTGAAACGCCTACGGGGCGTTGACGAGTGCAATGGCGGCGACAAGGACGGCCAGGAGCACGTAGCCGATAAGCTGCTGCGGATGCAGGCCCAAGGGCCGTGGCGTGTCATTGTCGAACTCCGGGTCAACCCAGTACGTGCCGGGAAAGATCGACGCGAACATCAAGCTGACCCAGTAGAGCGATGCGATGATGGCAGCGAGCACGATCCTGGTCGGCGTCAGAGGGCCGACGAACAGGACGGCGAGCGAGACGACGCCCTGGCCGAAGCCCATCAGGATGGCTTGCGCATTGTGGAACTTGGCATGGGGCGGCCAGGCGGGATTTGCGAGGTGCTGGCGCGCCCCGGCCTCGATGAAATAATCCGCGCAGAGGCCGCCGGCCGCCGTCACCACGGCGACGATGGCGATCAGCCCGCGTGCGATCTCCACGATCCGGTCCTCCTGGCGATGGGCAATCGGGTCACGGAGCGGCCGCTGCCATCGACGCCCTCAGCTCGTATAGGATCGGCGTGAAGCTTTCGGCGATCCGCGCCTGCTCCTCGATCAAGGCGGCGACCGTGGGGTTCTCGCGCGCGGCCGCGATCGCCTCGCGGCTCTGCCACTGCGCGTAGTTGACCACCTGCGTGCGGTCGACGCTCAGATGGAGGTTGGCGGAGACGAAACCCGGCACGTGGCTCAGCGTCGAGCGGGTCGAGCGCACGAGGAAGTCGAGCAACTCCTCTGCGCGCTCGGGCGCGACGACGTAGGTGTTGATGATCGTGACGTGGCCGGCGGCCGGATCGAGTGTCGTCAGGCCCGTGACAAAGGAGGCATCGTTCGCGGCGTGATCGATCGAGTTCATGGCTGATGACCCTCTTCCGAGTGTTCCCGGCATGCGCCAGGTCGCGCTGCCGAATGCCCGGACGGGCTGCAGCGAGGAAAACCAGAAACCAGGCGGAGGGACCGGCGGTATCGAAAAATCACCTTCTTCCGGAAACGCAATGAGTGAGAGTGGGCCGATCGAGGCAGTGGAGGAGACGATCGGCGCCCTCGGCGCGCCGGTCCTGCTGCGCACGGTCGGTCCTTCGCTCTCGCCGGCCGCCACCGTCGCCCGCTGGCGGCATGGCGGCGCGGTCATCGACATCGCGCCCTCGGACACGGTCAGGCTTGCGCTCAGCCTCATCGACGGCAAGCACGCCCGAGATCCCTCGCAAGGAGGCTCTCTCGCCGACCGGGTGCTGGGCGGCAGCGTCTCCGTCTTCTCCCCTCAGGAACGGATCAGGGTCTCCGTGGAGGGGCAGGCCGACGTCCTGCAGATCTTCCTGCCATCCCGCTTCGTCAAAGCCGCGATCGGGGAGCGGTTCGCCGGCCTGCCGTTGGTCGACCTGCACGACGATCGACTCCAGGCGAACCTGATGCAGGTCCTGGTCGGAGCCGCCAGGCAGGACTCGGACGACCACCTGCTGGTCGAGGAGGGGCTGCATGGGCTTGCGTCGCGCGTTCGGGCGCTGGCCTCGCCGCGCCCGGGCATGCAGGTTGGCGGCGAGGCGCTGGCGCGTGGCGGCCTTTCGGCGACGACGAACCGGCGTGTGCAGCAGATGATCGATGCCGCGCTCGACGATAGCGGCCAGCCATCGCCGACGCTCGCCGAACTGGCAGACGGCGCGAACCTGAGCGTCAGCCACTTCATTCGCGCCTTCCGCCAGCAGACCGGCACCACGCCGCACCAGTACCTGCTCCGCCGCAGGATGGAGCGAGCGATCTCGCTACTGGGCGCGCCCGCGACGTCGGTCGCCGATGTGGCGGACAGTATCGGCTTCTCGACGCCAGCGCACTTCGTCGCAGCTTTCCGGGCTGCGCTGGGCGTGACACCAGGAGCCGTCCGCGACGCGTTGGCGGCCTGAGGACCACGGCCCCACATTCCCTACGGGTTGGTTTCCAAAGGCGACCGCCTTTGGCGGGGCTTGGGGCGGAGCCCCAAAACCCTTATCTCGCTCCCACAGGAGCAACGAGACATGCCGGCCTACCGATCGAGAACCAGCACCCACGGCCGCAACATGGCCGGCGCGCGCAGCCTGTGGCGGGCGACGGGGATGACGGACGGGGATTTCGGCAAGCCGATCGTGGCGGTGGCCAACTCGTTCACCCAGTTCGTGCCGGGGCACGTGCACCTGAAGGATCTCGGCCAACTGGTGGCGGGGGAGGTGCAGGCGGCGGGCGGCATCGCGCGCGAGTTCAACACCATCGCGGTCGATGACGGGATCGCGATGGGGCACGGGGGGATGCTCTACTCCCTGCCCTCGCGCGAGCTGATCGCGGACGCGGTCGAGTACATGGTCGAGGCGCATTGCGCGGACGCGCTGGTGTGCATCTCGAACTGCGACAAGATCACGCCTGGCATGCTGATGGCTGCAATGCGGCTCAACATCCCGACGGTATTCGTCTCCGGCGGCCCGATGGAAGCCGGAAAGGTGGTGCGCGGCGGCGTCGCGAAGCGGGCGGACCTGATCACGGCGATGGTGGCGGCGGCCGACGAGACGGTGACGGAAGCGGAGAGCGAGGAGATGGAGCGCTCGGCGTGCCCCACCTGCGGGTCGTGCTCGGGGATGTTCACCGCCAATTCGATGAACTGCCTGACGGAGGCGCTGGGGCTGGCGTTGCCGGGCAACGGCTCGACGCTGGCGACGCATGCGGACCGCAAGCGGCTGTTCGTGGAGGCGGGCTGGCTGATCGTCGACCTCGCGCGCCGCTGGTACGAACAGGACGACGTGAGCGCCCTGCCGCGTGGGATCGCGACACGGGCGGCGTTCGCCAACGCGATGAGCCTCGACATCGCGATGGGCGGCTCGACCAACACGGTGCTGCACCTGCTGGCGGCGGCGCACGAGGGCGGGGTCGGGTTCAGCATGGCCGACATCGACGCGTTGTCGCGCCGGGTGCCGAACCTCTGCAAGGTCGCGCCGTCGAAGGCGGACGTGCACATGGAAGACG
>CAXTUK010000142.1:0-6727 GCA_964247395.1 uncultured Acetobacteraceae bacterium | reverse complement strand
CCCCTGTCCTGTGCGCCCTCGTGCGCCAGCGCTGGGGAAGCGAGATCATGCGCAGCCCCGTCCCGCTGCACAGCCATGGCACGGCAGCGCTCCGACGCTTTGGCGCCCAGGGCGCCCGTGCCCAGGCGGCCTGCGGCTTCCCCCAGATCCTCGAGATCGGGCTGCCCGCATTGCGGCTCGGCCGCGGGCTCGCCCGCGGCGATGCGCGAGCCGCCCGCGTGCAAGCCTTCTTCGCCCTGCTCGCCTCCGTCGAGGACACCAACCTGCTGCATCGCGGCGGCATCGAGGGCCTCGATTTCGCCCGGTGCGCCGCGGGCCGTTTCCTCGCCGCGGGTGGCGTCGGCCATGCCGGCTGGCGCGAGCGCGCCGAGGCGGTGCACCACGCCTTCATCGGCCGTCGCCTCAGCCCCGGCGGCTGCGCCGACCTGCTCGCGTGCACCCTGTTCCTCGACGCCATCGAGTGGAGCGTCGCGTGACCGGCACCGCCATCCTCTGCTCCGGGCAGGGCGCGCAAGGCCCGGGCATGTTCGACCTCATCGCCGATGCACCCGAAGCGGCCGCCATCTTCGATCTGTCGACGGCCGTCCTCGGCCACGATCCGCGCGCGCTGGTGCGGCAGGCGAGCGAGAACGATCTGCACGCCAACAGGGCAGGACAGATCCTGTGCGTCACGCAGGCCCTCGCGGCCTGGGCCGTGCTCGGCGACCTCGTTCCCAGGCCGCTGGTCGTGGCGGGCTACAGCGTGGGCGAGCTCGCCGCCTGGAGCGTTGCCGGACTGCTGGACGCCCGGGACGTTCTCGGCCTCGCCGTCGGGCGTGCATCGTCGATGGACGAGGACGTCATGCAGCCGTCCGGCCTGGCGGCGATCCGCGGCCTGTCGAGAAGCAGGCTCGAACTGCTCTGCCGCACGCACGAATGCCACGTCGCCATCCTCAACGCGCCGGACCAGGTCCTGGTCGGCGGCACGCGGCAGGCGCTGCAGGCTCTGGTCGAGGACGCCGACTCGCATGGCGTCCAGCGCGCGACGCTGCTCCCGGTCGCCGTTCCGTCCCACACGCCATTGTTGCACCGTGCGAGCGAGCGGTTCCGCGACATCCTCGCCAAGGCGAGGCCGGCCGCCGAAATCCCGCCCGACGTGCGGCTGCTGAGCGGCCTCGACGGCGCCGCGGTGTTCGATCTGGAGGCCGGCCTCGACAAGCTCGCGTTGCAGATCCGGCAGACGGTCGACTGGGGCGCCTGCATGGATCAGTGTCGGGCTGCCGGCGTGTCGAAGATCATCGAACTTGGTCCCGGAACGGCTCTGGTCCGCCTGATGAAAGCCGTCATGCCCGATTGCGACATCCATGGCGTGGCGGAATTCCGTTCGCTCGACGGACTGAAGCGATGGATCAGGACAGCACGTTGATGAATGTGCCGCGTGCGACGCCCCTGGGCCGCCACGACGTCAGCCGATCCGTTGACACGAGCCGTTGCCGCGATGAAGCTGCCCTCACCAAGGGGCGCCTCGACAAGGGGCTGAGACACCGATGGCACCGGACGAAGGTGCAGCGCGGACACCCTGCCGGACAGGTCTGCCACGCAGGTCTGCCGGGGAACCTGATCCGGATCATGCCGGCGTAGGGACTGGTGGAAAGGATCGCAGCACTAGGTCCTTCCTCCCCGTCCGTGCCAGGCGGGGAGTTGCTCGATGGACCGATCGCCGACCACGTCTTCGCCCGCGACCGTCACCACCGGTCCGATCACGGGCTCGCGCAAGCGTCACTCGGCGCCCGACGATCATCCGGCATTGCTCGTCCCCTTTCGCGAAGTCGCACTCGACCCCTCGGCCGGACAAGCCCCTGTCAGGCTCTACGACACCTCCGGCGCCTACACCGATCCCATGTCGATCATCGACCTCGCGCAGGGCCTGCCGACGGTTCGCACCTGGATCGACGATCGTGACCTCGCGACCGTGACACCGCGTTCCGTGCGGCCCGAGGACAACGGCTTCGCGACCGCCGACCGCCTCGTTCCCGCCTGTCCCGCCATCCGCGACGTGCGGCGTGGCCGGGAAGGGCCGGTCACCCAGCTTCAATTCGCCCGAGCCGGCATCGTCACCGAGGAGATGCGCTATGTCGCGCACCGGGAGAATCTCGGTCGGTCGCGCATGGCCGAAGGTGCCGAGGAACGCCGGGCTGACGGCGAGGATTTCGGCGCATCGATCCCCGCCTTCATCACTCCCGAATTCGTCCGCGACGAGATCGCCGCCGGACGCGCGATCATCCCCGCCAACATCAACCACCCCGAACTGGAACCGGTCGTGATCGGCCGCAACTTCCTGGTCAAGGTGAACGCCAACATCGGCAATTCCGCCGTCACCTCCTCGGTCGCCGACGAGGTCGAGAAGCTGGTCTGGGCGATCCGCTGGGGCGCCGACACGGTGATGGACCTCTCGACCGGCCGCAACATCCACAACATCCGCGGCTGGATAGTCCGGAACTCGCCGGTTCCGATCGGCACCGTCCCGCTCTACCAGGCGCTGGAGAAGGTCGGCGGCGAGCCCGATCAGCTCACCTGGGAGGTCTTCCGCGACACCCTCGTCGAGCAGGCCGAGCAGGGGGTCGACTACTTCACCATCCACGCCGGCGTCCGCCTGCAACATGTCCCGCTGACCGCGCGACGGGTCACCGGCATCGTCTCGCGCGGCGGCTCGATCGTGGCCGGCTGGTGCCTGGCACATCATCGCGAGAGCTTCCTCTACGAGCGCTTCGACGAGATCTGCGACATCATGCGCGCCTACGACGTCTCGTTCTCGCTCGGCGACGGCCTGCGGCCCGGCTCGATCGCCGACGCCAACGACGCCGCGCAGTTCGCCGAACTCGCCACCCTGGGCGAACTGACCAGGATCGCCTGGGCCCGCGGCTGCCAGGTGATGATCGAGGGACCCGGCCACGTGCCGATGCACAAGGTCAAGGTCAACATGAACAGGCAGTTGCGCGAGTGCGGCGAGGCGCCGTTCTATACCCTCGGCCCGCTGACGACCGACATCGCGCCCGGCTACGACCACATCACCTCGGCGATCGGAGCGGCGATGATCGGCTGGTTCGGAACCGCCATGCTCTGTTACGTGACACCCAAGGAACATCTCGGATTGCCCGACCGCGACGACGTCAAGACCGGCGTCATTGCCTACCGTATCGCGGCCCACGCGGCGGACTTGGCCAAGGGCCATCCCGCGGCGCAGTTGCGCGACGACGCGGTCAGCCGCGCCCGCTTCGAGTTCCGATGGCACGACCAGTTCAATCTCTCGCTCGACCCCGACACCGCACGTTCGTTCCACGACGCCACGCTGCCCAGGGAGGCGCACAAGACCGCGCATTTCTGCTCGATGTGCGGTCCCAGGTTCTGCTCGATGCGCATCTCGCACGATCTGCGCGAGGACGCCGAGCGCATGGCGGGTCTGGACGAAAAGAGCGAGGAGTTCCGCCGCCGCGGCCACTCTCTTTACGTGGCGTCGGAGGAGTAACCATCTATCTTGGCTGCGACCGTCCCGCCGCCCGGCGAGACCCCGCCCGAGTTGCTGAAAAGCGAGCAGACCGGCGGATAGTCGGGCTACGTCGAAAGCCTCACCAGCGCGTTCATCGTCGCAAGCCCCGTCATCGGCGAGCTCGCTGCCCGCTGCAACCGTTACGAGCGGCAGCGACCCTAACCCATCCCGGCCAGCTCCAGCCGGGCGCGCGGGTGAGGGGCCTCGTCCTCCAGGCCCAGTCCGGCCAGCAGCGCGCCCTTGAGGGAAGCGAACCCGTCCGCCGCCGGATGCCGTGGCCGGCGCAGCGCCACATCCCATGATCGCGCGATCCGTCCCTCGTCGAGCAGCACCACCCGATCGGCCAGCAGCAGCGCCTCGTCGACATCGTGCGTCACCAGCAGCACCGCGCACCGATGGCGCTGCCACAACTCGCTCACCAGACGCTGCATTCTCAGCCGCGTCAGCGCGTCGAGCGCGCCCAGCGGCTCGTCGAGCAGCAGCAGGTCGGGGTCACGCACCAGCGCGCGCGCCAGACCCACCCGCTGCGCCTCGCCGCCCGATAGCGTCAGCGGCCAGGCTTCGACCCGGTGGCCGAGCGCCACCTCGTCGAGTGCCGCCAGCGCGCGTCGCCTGCCGCCGTCGGACAGTCCGAGCGCCACGTTCCGCCACACCCGCCGCCAGGGCAGCAGACGCGGTTCCTGGAACACCACCGCGCGCGCCGATGGCAGCTCGATCGTGCCCTCGTTCGGCTGATCGAGCCCGGCCAGCATTCGCAGCAGGGTCGTCTTGCCCGACCCGCTCCTGCCGATCAGCGCCACGAACTCGCCAGGCGCGATGTCGAGATCGACATTCTCCAGCACCCGCGCATCGCCGAACCGGCGCCCGAGCCCCCGCACATGCACGCCGCTCATGCAGCGCTCCCGACGAACTGCGGCCGCCAGACCAGCAGCCGATGCTCCATCAGCCGCACCAGCTGGTCGGTCGCCGTCCCGAGCAGCGCATAGACCAGCAATCCCACGACGATGATGTCGGTCCGGAGGAACTCGCGCGCGTCCATCATCATGAAGCCGATCCCGCCGTTGGCCGCGATCTGCTCGCCCACCACCAGGCTCAGCCAGCCGATGCCGAACGCGTAGCGCAGCCCCACCAGCAGCGACGGCACCGAAGAGGGCAGGATCACCTCGCGCGCGATCGCCGCCCGCGACAGCCCGTGCACGCGCGCCATCTCGATCAGCTTCGGATCGACCCCGCGGATGCCGGCGAACAGATTGAGATAGATCGGGATCCCGGCGCCCAGCGCCACCAGCACGATCTTCGGGGTCTCGCCGATCCCGAACCACAGGATGAACAGCGGCACCAGCGCCAGATGGGGCAGCGTGCGTATCATCTGCACCGGCGCGTCGACGACGTTCTCCCCCGAACGCGACATGCCGGCCACGAACGCCAGCGGCACCGCCACCAGGATCGCGCAGCCCATTCCCGCCGCCACCCGAACCAGCGAGACCAACAGGTTGCGCTCCAGCGTTCCGTTCGCCAGCAGGTGCCAGAACGTCGCCAGGATCGTGTCGGGTCCCGCCAGCAGCCGCGGCGACAGCACGCCAGTCCGTGACGCCGCCTCCCACGTCGCGAGCAGCAGCAGGCTGGACGCGAACCGCCTCACGACCCGCCCCGCAGGATCGCCTCGCCCACCTTCACCGGCCCCGGTATGAGGCCGATCGCGGCCATCGTGTCCGCCACCTGCTGCTGCCCGGCGACGACGTCCGGCGTCATCGCGCCGATCCCGAAGCTCAGCCGCGACACCGCCGCCTGCACCACCGGCCGCGACAAACCGGACGTTCCTGTCAGCAGATCCGTCACCTCCGGCAGATGATCCCGGCTCCACGCGTCGCACGCCGCAACCTCGGCCAGTACTGCCTCGAGGATGCGGGGCTGGGCGGTGGCGAAGGACCGCGACGCCATGAAATACTGCCGATTGGGCACCAGCCCGGTCCCGTCATGCAGCACGCGCGCGCCGAAACTCGACCGCGCCGCCGACTCGTAGGGGTCCCAGATCGTCCATGCATCCACCGCGCCCTGCTGGAACGCGGCCGGTCCGTCCGTGGGCGCCAGATTGACCGGCGTGATGTCGCCCCACGAGAGCCCCGCCCGCTGCAGCGCACGCACCAGCAGATAGTTGA
Organism: uncultured Acetobacteraceae bacterium; assembly: GCA_964247395.1. GTDB lineage: Bacteria > Pseudomonadota > Alphaproteobacteria > Acetobacterales > Acetobacteraceae > CAXTPV01. The sequence goes on along the minus strand of CAXTUK010000142.1, from coordinate 1,042 downwards.
CGTTCGATCCACGCGAGTAGGCGACGCGCTTGCCCTTGAGCCCGGCCAAGGTGGTGATCGGGCTGTTCTTCGGCACCAGGATCGCCTCGCCCGTGGGCGCGGGCGGCTCGGCGCCCACGTAGAGTAGCGGCGCGCCGGCTGCCTGTGCGAACACCGGCGGCGTCTCGCCGGCGATGCCGAAATCCACCGCCCCGGCATCCATCGCTTCCAGCAGCGGCGGTCCGGACGGGAACAGCTCCCAATCCACCGTCCAGCCGAGCGGCCTGAGCGCTCGCTCGAGCGTTCCCCGCTGCTTGAGGATGATCAGCGTCCCGTAACGCTGATAGCCCACATGGAGCGTGCCGGCCTGGGAGGACACGGCCTGAAATCCCGTCACCAGCACGAACAAACCGACGATGGCCCGCATGTCCACTCCTGACCGCAGCGTGGTCGGAGATCATACGATCCGACGCTGTCCTTCAATAGACACCGCATGCGACATCGTTCAAGGCGTCTGGGCGCCGATCCCCGCAGCGGAGTTCAGGAAGACTGTCAGCTCCGCGGCCACGATCTCCGGCGCCTCTTCCGCGAGGAAATGCCCGGCCGGCACCGGGCAACCCGACACCGGCCCGGTCGCGCATTCGCGCCACAACGCCACCGGATCGTACCACCCGCCGATCCGTCCCATCTCTCCCCACAGGACCAGGATCGGGCACGCCACGCGGAGCACGCCCACGCGCGCCATCCTGTCCTCGATCGCGTCCCGCTCGACCGACGCCCGATGCGCCTCGTTGAGCGACGCCATGGTTTCGCTGTCGGGGATCTGCGCCAGGTAGTCGGCGACCGCGTCGGGGTGGAACTGCCCATGCGGCTCGCTGCCCGGCAGCGTCCCCGGCAGCCAGATCTTCGGCTCCTCGTGAAGCATTGCCTCGGGCTTGGGATGGCTCTGCGCGAACCAGAACATCCGGTAGGTTGCGAGCGCGAAGGCCATGTCGTCACGTTCGACCGCGTCCGGGATCGGCGTCAGGTCCAGAAGCCCCAGACAGTCAACGCGTTCGGGCCC
>CAXTUK010000141.1:0-6749 GCA_964247395.1 uncultured Acetobacteraceae bacterium | reverse complement strand
GGGCGCGCCCACAAAATTTTTTTCTGCTCTTGCGGGGGGGGGGGGGCCCCCCCCCCCCCCCCCGCCAGGGGCCGGCCCGCTGGACCGCCGATACTGTCAATGGATCATCGAGCTGATCTTGTTCGCGTCCGTCGGAGTCGCGGGATTGTAGACCACCATGCTGAGATCCGGCCGCCCGTCGACCGCGAATGCCGAATAGTCGAAGGCGAGCGGGCCGAGAACCGGGTGCCGTATGTTCTTGATGCCCTCGCCGTGGCTTTGGACGTCGTTTTCGCGCCACATCTGCTTGAACTCGGGGCTGAGCCGGCTGAGCTCGTCGACGAGAGATGCGACCTCCGCCGCTGCCCCGGCACGTGCCGCGTCCATTCTGAAGACGCCCACCACGAACCGCGCGACGCTCTCCCAGTCGTTCTGAGCGGCGCGGACGCGAGGATCAAGGAAGACAAGTCGCAGTACATTGCGCTGATCGGGCGGCAACGCGCCATAGTCGGTCAGGATCACGGCCGCTGCCCGGTTCCAGGCGATCACGTCCCATGTGGCGGTCCGGATGAGCGCGGGGCTTGGCTCGAGCGTGTCGAGCACGCGTTGCAGCCGTGGCGTGACGTCTTCGTCCCGTCGATAGCGTGCCTCGGGCGGCCGCCCGAGGCCGAGCAGGAAGAGGTGCTCGCGCTCGACATCCGTCAGCATCAGTGCCCGCGCGATCCGATCGAGCACGCCGGCTGAAGGCGCGCCGCCGCGCCCTTGTTCGAGCCACGTGTACCAGGTCGGGCTGATATTGGCCCGCTGGGCCACTTCCTCGCGGCGCAGCCCGGCGGTGCGCCGCCGTTCCGACGGGATGCCGAACGCGGCTGGGTCAAGCTTCGTGCGACGGTCCTTAAGATAGGTCCCGAGCAGGGTGCCGGCCGTGGCGTGCTGATCCATCCTGTCACTCTTCATACCTGGATAAGATCACTACTTCACCAGAGGAGGTCCTGAGCGGACATTCGCGCACAGGGCGATCTCCGACGGACTTGGTCGCCGCCGGCCATCAGATATCGGTCTCACCCGTCGTCATAGTCAGAACGGACCTGCCATGTCTTCGCCTCTGCGTATCGCCGTCCTCGGAGTTGGAAAGATCGGAAGCGCATTCGCTTTCCAGTTGGCTCGCGCCGGCAATCACGACGTCACCGTCGTCGCGCGGCCAGGCTCCGTCCGGCTTCAACAGCTGCAGCGCGACAATGGGATCGTCAACATCAAGGGCGAGCGGGCGAGCGTGAGGGTCATCGACGTCCTGGACGAGCAGATGCCCTACGATCTCCTCATCGTCACCCTGCTCGCCTACCAAGTCGACGCCGTGTTGCCGACCTTGCAGAGGTGCGCGGCCAAGTGCATCCAGTTCACGTTCGTGACCTTCGAGCCGCAGCGACTGCAGGACGCGTTGGGCGTCGAGCGTTGCGCCTTCGGCATGCCGTTTATACAAGCCGTCTTCGACAGGGACGGCAAGCTCAAAGCCACCATCGGCGCCGCCGGCCAGAAGACCAGGTTGAGCCAGCAGCGCTGGGTGGATCTGTTCGATGCCGCCGGGTTGCCGGCGGTTCTCGAACCCGAAATGCCCCTTTGGCTGCGCTGCCACGTTCCGCTGTGTGTCGCCTTCGAAAGCGTTTCGATCGCGGGTGAGCGGCGCGGAGGCGGCGCCTCATGGAGCGAAGCGCTCGTCCTCGCGCGCGGAGTGCACGAGAGCTTCGCTCTGCTGAGGGGACTTGGATACCAGCCGTATCCGCGCTCGAAGGCACGGATAAACGGCGCTCCGACCTGGGTCGTGGCGGCGATGCTCTGGACGGTGTCGCGCGTCAAGTCGTTCCGGGAATTGCTGGCTACCGGGAAAGACGAGTGTCGCGCACTGGTCGATGCCATGGTGGCGGCTGCACCTGAAGCGAAACCGCCCGCGCGGGTGCGCCAAATCCAGGCGATGAAGCCGTCGTAGAAAGCTGCCCTACTGAAAATGGAGACTTCGCTCATGCGTGTTTTTGTCACCGGCGCCACCGGCTGGGTCGGCTCGGCCGTCATGACCGACATGATTGCCGCTGGCTATCAGGTTACCGGTCTCACCCGTTCGGACCAAGGGGCCGAGGCGCTGGCCGCAGCCGGCGCCGAGATCCATCGCGGGTCGCTCGAGGACCTGGACAGCCTCGGGAGCGCCGCCGCCAAAGCGGATGGCGTGATCCACACCGCCTTCGACCACGATTTCTCGAGATTCGCCGAGAACTGCGAGGAGGACCGGCGCGCCATCGAGGCGATCGGCGCAGTGCTTGAAGGCTCCGACCGTCCACTGCTGGTGACGTCCGGCGTGGCGCTCCTCGCCCCTGGCCGCATGGCGACCGAGGCGGACGTGCTGCCGTCCGACTCTCCCTTTCCACGCAGATCCGAGGCCGCGGCGGCCGCCCTGGCGGAACGCGGCGTCCGGGCAAGGACCATCCGGCTCGCTCCCTCTGTCCATGGCCACGGCGATCACGGCTTCGTTCCGACGCTCGTCCAGTTCGCGCGCGAGAAGGGCGTGTCCGCCTATGTCGGCGATGGGCTCAACCGCTGGCCCGCCGTGCACCGGCTCGACGCCGCCCGCCTCTATCGGCTCGCGCTGGAGCGCGGCGGCGCCGGTGGCCCGTTCCATGCCACCGCCGAAGAGGGCGTGCCGGTCAAGGCGATCGCGGAGGTGATCGGCCGTCGCCTGAACATTCCGGTCGTCTCGAAATCGCCCGAGGAGGCGGCCGAGCATTTCGGCTGGTTCGCGATGTTCATCGGCCTGGACGCTCCAACGTCGAGCGCGCGAACCCGCGCGGCGCTCGGCTGGGAGCCGACCGGGCCTGGGCTCATCGCCGACATCGATCACCCGGCCTATTTCACGCAATAGCGATCCCGCCGGAGCGAGATGGCGGCAGTCTCATCATTCGGAAGGAGAGGGTCATGACTGATGCGACGATGTCACTCCGTGGCAGGCGCGTCGTCGTGATCGGGGGTGCTTCGGGCATCGGCTTCGCCGTTGCCGCGCTCTCACGAGAGGCGGGCGCGGAGGTGGTCATCGCGTCCAGCAACGCGGCCAACGTCGCTGCCGCGGTGGGGCGGCTGAGCGGAACGACCGGCGAGACGGTGGATGTGCGGGACGAGGCCAGTGTCTCCGGCCTCTTCGAGAACCTTGGCGCCTTCGATCATCTCGCGATCACGGCGGCCGATTGGAGCCACACGATGTTTCCCGCCACGCGAGACATCGATCTCTCCGCGGCGCGCGACAGTTTCGAAGTGCGCTTCTGGGGCGCGCTCGCGGCGGTCAAGCACGCCACACCCGCGATCGCTCCGGACGGATCGATCACGCTGACGAGCGGCATGCTCGCCCATCGACCCAGGAGAGGTGCTCCGCTTGCATCGGCAATCGGGGGAGCGGTCGAGCATCTGACTCGCGGTCTCGCCATCGATCTCGCTCCGATGCGGATCAACGCTGTATGTCCCGGCATCATCCTCACTGACCATGTCAAGCAGATGTCCAACGAGATGTTGAGGACATATGTGGCGGGGTTGCCCCTGCCACGCGGCGCGTCGCCTGCGGAGGCTGCCACCGCCTATGTCTATCTGATGCTGAACAGTTACGCGACCGGACAAATATTGCCCGTGGATGGAGGCGGCTCGCTGGTGTGATCCGCGTCTAGCCCGCGCCGTCAGCCGCCGGCTTTCGTCATCCGATCAGGCTCGCCACCTCGTCCGGGGTCTCGCTCACGTCCTGGTGCAATCCGTTGGCCAACACCAGCCGCGTCCCGGTCGCGAGCGGACCCGCCAGCGAGCCGCCGTCCGGCACCGCCGAATAGGATACGATCTGGTCGGGGTTGATCTCGACCGGCGTTCCGTCCGGACGCGTAAAGCGAAGAAACGACATCGGGATACGCTGCAACAACCAGCACGGTCGCGCAACCATGCTCGGCAGCGCCCGCACCCACGCACGCACGGGACAGGACGACGCGGCCAAGCCAGCCTGCCTTGACCCGCAGCGCGTCGACCCCGCCCCGGCGTGCGGGCGACCTGATTGACCGCCAAATTCCGGGCCCCCCGTCCTTTACACGCCCAAGGGCGTTAACGGTGCCGCCTGCGATCATACGGAGTTCACCGACGATGGATCCCACGCAGTTCAGGCGAGACCGGCGCACCAAGATCGTGGCGACCGTCGGCCCGGGCTCGGCGCCCCCCGCCATGCTCGAACGCCTCTTCGTCGCCGGCGTCGACATCTTCCGCCTGAACTTCTCGCACGGCGCCCATGCCGACCACGCCGACGTGGTCAGGGCGCTGCGCGCGCTCGAGAAGCGTGTCGGCCGCCCGATCTGCATCCTCGCCGACCTGCAGGGGCCGAAGCTGCGCGTCGGCACCTTCGCCGACGGCGCCGTCATCCTCGAGCAGGGACGGCCTTTCCGGCTCGATCTCGACCAGGCGCCGGGCGACATCACCCGGGTCCGTCTGCCGCACCCGGAGATCATCGGCGCCGCCCGCGAGGGATCGACGCTGATGCTCGACGACGGCAAGCTCGTGCTCCGCGTGACCGCCTCCGGTCCCGAGCATCTCGACACCACCGTTCTCGTCGGCGGACGCCTGTCCAACCGCAAGGGTGTGAACGTCCCCGATGTGATGCTGCCCATCCCGGCGCTGACCGAGAAGGATCGCACCGACCTGGCGTTCGCGCTCCACCACGGCGCCGACGTCATCGCGCTTTCCTTCGTCCAGCGACCGGCCGACATCGAGGAGGCCCGCGCGCTCGTTGGCAATCGCGCCTGGATCCTGTCCAAGATCGAGAAGCCGCAGGCGCTCGAGACGCTCGACGAGATCATCGAACTGTCCGACGCGGTGATGGTCGCCCGCGGCGATCTCGGCGTCGAGCTCCCCGCCGAGGACGTGCCCCTGGTGCAGAAGCGCATCGTCCGCGCCGCCCGCATGCTCGGCAAGCCGGTCGTCGTCGCGACCCAGATGCTCGAGAGCATGATCTCGTCGCCCACCCCCACCCGCGCCGAAGCATCCGACGTGGCGACCGCGGTCTTCGACGGCGGCGACGCCGTCATGCTTTCGGCCGAGACCGCCGTCGGCAGCTACCCCACCGAGGCGGTCGCCATCATGGACCGCATCATCCGGCGCACCGAGCACGACCCCGCCTGGTCGACCCTGCTGCGCGCCCTCCGCCCGCGACGCGAGAACAACGCGATCGCCGACGCCATCGGCGCCGCCGCCCAGCAGGTGGCCGAAACGCTCGAAGCCGGCGCCATCGTCGCCTATTCCCTGTCCGGAAAGTCGGCCGCCCGAATCGCGCGCGAGCGGCCGAGCTCACCCATCCTGGGCCTGGCCGGCACCATGTCGGCTGCCCGTCGCCTGGCTCTCGTGTGGGGGATCCATTCGATCGCGGTCGACCAGTCCGACCAGGCGGCGACCATGGGCGACGCCGTCCGCCGCGCCGCGGTCGCTGCCCGCCAGGAGGGCTTCGCCCATCGCGGCGGCCGCATCGTGGTCGTCGCCGGCGTCCCCTTCGGCACCGCCGGCCCCCCCAACACCCACCGCGTCGTCACGCTCGACTGAGTCCGGCGGCGTCCGAAGCAAGCAGGAAGCAGGGTTCCACCCCGTATCCCAGGGACGTCACGCAAAGCGTCCTGCGCACGACGCAGCTATCCGGGCGGTCGGGCGCCGCCAAGTGACGCGGCCAGCCCTTGGCCCGGCGTTCGCGCTCCGGAGGACTGGATCGGCTTCACGAGTGCGGGACGATCCGGGATCCAGCTCAACTTCATGCGTGCGCGACAACTTTGCATGCCGATACGGCATTGGCGACCGTGGCGATCGAGTTCCAAATCACGTCGCGTCGAGAAGGGAGCGGTCATGGGCGACAGCAGACGGTTCTTCGATGTGGCCGTACTGCCGGGCGACGGCATCGGCCGCGAGGTCATGCCGTCCGCCCTGGAGGTGCTGGAGGCGGTCGGCAACCAATACGGCTTCGGGTTCAATTGGACCGAGCACGACTGGAGCTGCGACAGGTTTCTCCATACCGGCGCCATGATGCCCGAAGACGGCGTGGCGCAGGTCCGTCACAAGGACGCGATCCTGCTGGGCGCCGTCGGCGCCCCGGACGTCCCCGATCACGTGTCGCTCTGGGGCATGCTCATCCCGCTGCGGCGGGAACTGAGGCAATATGCCTGCGTCCGCCCGGTGCGATTGCTCAAGGGCGTGACCTCGCCACTCGCAAACCGCACGCCGGATGAGATCGACATGCTGGTGGTTCGCGAGAACAACGAGGGTGAATATTCCCGGGTCGGCGGCAGGGTGTACGAGGGCACCGAGGACGAGATCGCGCTGCAGGAGGCCGTCTTCACCCGCCGCGGCGTCGACCGGATCCTGCGCTTCGCCTTCGATGCTGCGCGCCGTCGTCCGAAGAAGCATCTGACGTCCGCCACCAAGTCGAACGGCATCTTCCACTCCATGCCGTTCTGGGACGACCGCTTCGCCGCCCTGTCCGCCGAGTATCCGGACGTCGAGACCGACAAGTACCATATCGACATCCTGACCGCTCAGTTCGTGGCGCATCCCGATCGATTCGACGTGGTGGTCGGCTCCAACCTGTTCGGCGACATCCTGACCGATCTCGGTCCGGCGATCGCCGGCTCGCTCGGGCTCGCGCCGTCGGCGAACCTCAACCCGGAGGGCGACTACCCTTCGATGTTCGAGCCGGTGCACGGCTCGGCGCCGGACATCTACGGCCG
>CAXTUK010000140.1:1428-6761 GCA_964247395.1 uncultured Acetobacteraceae bacterium | reverse complement strand
TTGAGCAGATAGAGAAAGCCGTTGTCGAACATGAAAAGCATGTGAGTTCTGTCGACAAGGACTCCGTACGCGCACTGCTTGCCGCCATCCACGAACATCGGCGTCGAGCTCGGGCCGAACGTCTTGGCGCGGTCCGCCCGCGACAGGCTCACGTCGTCGACCGTCTCTCCACCCCACACGAACGACAGTTGCGAGTTGGTCATCTGCATCACCTTGGGATCGACGACCTGGCACGTCCTCCCGGGCAGCCTGACGTTCGTGGCGGTCCAATCGACCATCTTGCCGAGCAGTGGGTGGTAGTCGGCGGTGGCGCCCCCCTCGGACGAGCCAACCATGCGCTCGATGCGCCATTTGCCCTGAAAATCGGTGACGTTCGGAGCCGCAAATGCGGCTGGTGGAACGAAAGACACGAAGGTCGCTGCGAGGACGGCAGATCGGGTTCTCATTGGGCCCCTCCGGGTCGGGGCGGAGCGTTTCCGGGCGATGGCAGGAACGGTCGGGCCTCGCGCTCGCGACGGGTCACCAGCCCTGGCAGCCGCACCGTCTTCCCAGTCCGGTGCCCTCGGGCATCTCGGACGGCGGCGTAAACGCGGGCTCGCGGCCTTGCGCCCGTGACCTCAACGCTCGCGCAACCGCGGCATCAGTTCGACGAGGTTGCAGGGGCGGAAGCGGCTGTCGAGCTGGTGGACGAGGATGTCGTCCCAGGCGTCGGTGACCGCGCCCTTCGAGCCGGGGAGGGCGAACAGGAAGGTGCCGGCGGCGACGCCGGCCAGCGCGCGGGACTGGATCGTGGAGGTGCCGATCTTGGCGTAGCTCAGGGTGCGGAACAGCTCGCCGAAGCCGTCGATCGGCTTGTCGATGACGCGGTCGAAGGCCTCCGGCGTCACGTCGCGGCCGGTGATGCCGGTGCCGCCGGTGCTGATCAGCGCGTCGACCGAGGGGTCGTCGATGCAGTGACGCAGATGCCGTTCGATGATGTCGGCGTCGTCGGGCACGATGGACCGGCCGGCAAGGACGTGGCCGGCGGCTTCGATCCGGGTGGCGAGCAGGGCGCCCGAAATGTCGGTGTCGAGGGTGCGGGTGTCGGAGACCGTCAGCACCGCGATGCGGACCGGCTGGAAGGCGCGGGACGGGTCGATACCCGCCACCCCGTCAGCCCGTGGTGCCGAGGACGCCGGCGCGGTAGCCGGGCGTGGGCGAGGTCGGGCCGATGGCGGCCTGGAGGAAGGCGGCGCCATAGGTGGGATCGTCGAGCGTCATCAGCGGCTTGCCGTCGCGCAGGACCTGCAGGCCGGCGTCGGTGACGATATAGGTCGAGGTCTCGCCCTTGGCGACCGGCGCGAGGCTCGCGACCATCCTGGCGTAGGTCGCCTCGTTGGCTTGCGTGCAGGCGATCCTGGCGCAGTAGTGGTCGTGCACGTTGGCGAATTCGCGCCTGAGCTGGCCGACGCCGGCGGCGTGGAGATACTCGGTGACGAGGATCTTGGGACCGGGCTCGGCCGCGATCGCCTCGGCCGAGCGCGCCGGCGAGCGGACATAGAGCGCGCTGGCGTAGCCGTCGACGAGGCCGAAGAAGACGCGGACGCCGGCGCCGTTCAGGTGGAGGGTCTCGCCGGCGACGGCATAGGTGTCTGGGAAGGTGACGCCGCCGGCGGTGAGGGCACGGGCGGCGTTGGGGGCGGCGGAAAGCGTAGCGGCAGCGGCGAAGGCCAGGACGCGGTTCGACATGCTGGTCGGTCTCCCTGTCCGGCGTTCGTCGCCGGTTAGAACAACCGCAACGCAGTTCGACGCATGGGTCAAGTCCGGCGTGGTCCGAGATCGGGCAGGAGGACCGTGAGAATGCCGAGCGCGGGCAGCACCGAGCAGACCTGGTAGACGAAATCGATGCCGGTGCGGTCGGCGAGCAGGCCGAGGCCGGCAGCGCCCAGACCGCCCATGCCGAAGGCGAGGCCGAAGAACAGGCCGGCGATCGCGCCGACGCGGCCGGGGGAGAGTTCCTGGGCGAAGACGATGATGGTCGAGAAGGCCGAGCTGAGGATGAGGCCGATGAGGACGGAGAGGATGGCGGTGCCGGTCAGGCCGGCATGGGGCAGTGCGAGGGTGAAGGGCAGCACGCCGAGGATGGAGGCCCAGATGACGCGCTTGCGGCCGATGCGGTCGCCGATCGGGCCGCCGGCGAAGGTGCCGACCGCGACCGCGCCGAGCAGCAGGAACAGGTGCAGCTGGGCGTCGCGGACGGACAGGCCGAAACGGTGGATGAGGTAGAACGTGTAGTAGTTGGTCAGGCTGGCGAAATAGACGAACTTCGAGAACACCAGCGCCGCCAGGATGCCCAGCGCGAAGGCGACGCGCCGCGGGTGCAGGCCGTGGGACGCTGCCGGCCGCCTGATGGGGGCGCCTCTGACCCGGCCGCCGTACCAGGCGCCGACGCGGGCGAGGATGATGACGCCGAGCAGGGCGGCGGCGGCGAACCAGGCGATGCTGGACTGACCGAACGGCAGCACGATGAAGGCGGCGAGCAAGGGGCCGATCGCCGAGCCGGCATTGCCGCCGACCTGGAACAGGGATTGCGCCATGCCGTGACGGCCGCCGGAGGCGAGGCGGGCGACGCGCGAGCTCTCGGGATGGAAGACGGCGGAGCCGAGACCGACGAGGGCGGCGCCGAGGAGGATCGCGTGGAAGCTCGGGGCGCGCGAGAGGACGAGCAGGCCGATCAGCGTGCTGCCCATGCCGATCGCGAGCGAGAAGGGCTTGGGATGGCGATCGGTGTAGAGGCCGATCGCCGGCTGCAGCAGCGAGCCCACGGCCTGGAAGGTGAGCGTGATCAGGCCGACCTGGCCGTAGCTGAGACGGAAGCGGCCGGCGAGGATCGGGTAGACCGCCGGCAGCAGCGACTGCAGCATGTCGTTGATCAGGTGGCAGGCGCTGATCGCGAAGAGGATGCCGAACACGGTGCGCGAGGCGTCGGGCTTGCGAGGACCTGCCGAGAGATCGGGGGCGGTGACGGTGGCGCTCATCGGTGCGGGTTAACGCCCGGAACGTGTTCGGTTGCAATCCCGGCCTGCCGGAGTGCTGCTTCCTCGGCGGGGTGGGGCGACAGGCGGATGATACGGCGTCCGGCGCGTGCGCGTTCGAGGAGCTGGCCGGTGGCGTCGCCGGCAACGGCGAGGCGGGCGGCGTCGCGGCGGGCGACCTCGAGGATGGCGGGGCTCTCGTCGGGGCGATGGACGATGATGTCGGCCTCACCGAGCAGGCGGAGGGCGCGCAGGACGAGGAGGTCCGCGTCACCCGGGCCGGGATCGACGAAGTGGACGATGCCGGGAGCCTGGCTGGTGGGGTTGTCGAGCTCGTCGAGGTAGGCGCGTTCGGCACCTGCCTCGTCGCCGGCGAGCATGAGGTCGGCGGCGCGGCCGCCGCGAGCGCGCGTTCGAGCATGCGGCGCCGCGCGACGACATCGGGCAGGCGGGCGCGGGTGAGCGCCTTGAAGCGTTCGGCGAGTGCCGCGAGGCGGCCGTAGGCGGGGTCGACGAGGGTCTCGATGCGGGCGCGGAGCAAGCGCGCGAGTACGGGGGCGGAGCCGGCGGAGCAGATGGCGATCTGCAACGGCAGGCGCTCGACGGTGGCGGGTGTGATGAAGGTGGAGAGCGCCGGGCGGTCGACGACGTTGACCGGGATGCCGCAGGCGCGCGCCGCATCGTGCATGGCTTGGAGGTCGGCGTCGTGGGCTTCGGCGCCGATGGCGAGGCAGGTGCCGTCGAGGAGATCGGGGGTGAAGCGGGTCGCACGGCGGACTTGGGCACCGGCGCGGGTCAGGGTCGCAAGACGGCGGTCGGCGGCATCGCCGTGGCCGAGGAGGAGGACCGGGCGGTCACGGAGATCGAGAAAAATTGGAAGGAACATAGGGTGAATGTGCGGCCACAGGCGTCGCTGACACAAGGTGTCGGCATCCTGTGACGGCGCCTGGAGACTCCATCATGGCTCGACGGCGTAACGTCGGGGGCAACGATGGCAAAGCAGGCCGAGAATGAACGACGCGAGCAGGCCTTCCTGAAGGTGATCACATATGCCGAGTTCGCCAAGCACGTGCCGGACAGCCCCTACAATGTCCGCTATGGCGGTTCCTGTTTCTGGGAGATGAACGATCATCCGAGAAAACAAGAGAAACGCTGGCATCACACGTCCGACGCAGCAGGCGCTTTCATGATTGACAGCACGACCTACGACGAGGCTGTCAGGAGAGGCGTTGCCCATGATTTCCGGGAGGCCTCACAAGCAGCGATCGCCATCTCGATCATACGTCATTACGGGGCGATGCCTTACCTCTGGGACGGCAAAGTTGCAGGTGCGTTCAGTCTATTGAATCATCGATGGCCGTCGCTTCCTGGTGGCAGACAGCAGGAGCTCACCGAGACCGAAGTGGAAGAATAATTCTGGAACGTTCTGGGGGAGCCGTTGCCACGATGAGACCTTGCAGTCCGATTACGCTGTTCTTGCTCGGCTCTTTCGCACTCGGCGAGCCTGCCAGGGCAGTTCCGCCGACGCATCATGATCTCGTATGTGGTCGAAGTCTGTTCAGCATTCGAACAACATTCCGGAACACATACCCTCTGACGCAGACGCTTCATGTCAGGTTCTCCAATGGCCGACGCCGTCGGATCGATCTTCGCGAAATGAGCTTCCCGCTCCGCCGTGACTGTCCGGGACTACGGGTCATCGCTGGAATAGTTGCCGGTTGGAAGTGCAGGCAGACGCGTATCGGACCGACATTGGAATTGCTTTACGGTTGCTCAATGTTTTATGCTGACCAAGTGCCAGATGGCGACTGTACGGTAACAGGCGAATGGGTTCGCTACATCGCCGTCGACGGCCTTGCATTGGATGCCGGCTATTCGATGGAAGATCCGAGATACGATGTGCTGGAGAAACGGATGGGTATCCCGGAGAACAATCAGGGACACATGATCAGGGCGGACTAGGGATCATCGAAAATCTTGCCCGTTTCCATGAAGATGTTTCGAAAGGCTAGCCTTTGGCGGGGTCCAGGGGCAGCGCCACCGGATCGTTTATGCGATACCCGATTCCCGGCTCGGTGACGATGCAAGCGGCGGCTTCGGCGCCAAGCTTCTGCCGCAGGTGCCCGACATAGACCCGCAGATACTGCACGTCCTCGACGTGGGCGGGGCCCCAGACAGCGGTGAGCAACTGGCGGTGGGTGATGACGCGGCCGGCGTTCTGCAGGAGCATGGCGAGCAGCGCGTGCTCGCGCGGGCTGAGCACGATGCGGGTCCCGTCGACGCGGACCTCGTGGGCGAGGGTGTCGAGGGTGATGGGGC
>CAXTUK010000140.1:235-1383 GCA_964247395.1 uncultured Acetobacteraceae bacterium | reverse complement strand
GCCTGGGCGCGGCGGCGGCGCAAGCTGGCGCGGATGCGGGCGAGGAGCTCGCCGACGGCGAAGGGTTTCTCGACGTAGTCGTCGGCGCCCTCGTCGAGCGAGGCGATCTTGTCGGCTTCCTGGCCGCGGGCGGAGAGGATGATGACGGGGGTTTCGCTGAAGGCGCGGAGCCTGGCGAGCGCCTCGCGGCCGTCGAGGTCGGGCAGGCCGAGATCGAGCAGCACCAGGTCGGGGGAGCGGGCGGCGGCAAGGCGAAGGCCCTCGCGGGCGTCGGCGGCGGCCAGGACGGCAAAGCCGTCGGCTTCCAGCGCCGGCTTGAGGAAGCGGTGGATCTGCTTCTCGTCGGCGCCGACGAGGATGGTGGGGATGCGCGCTGGCCGAGGATCCAGCCCTCCCAGGTGCGGTCGATTCCGGGCGGGGCTTCGGGGCGGCGGCCGTCCGCGACCTCGATCATGCCGAGCAGGCCCAGCAGGGCGTCGAACGAATGGTCGGTGTCAAAGCCTTCGTCGATGGCAACCACGAGGGCCGGTGAAAAGGTCACGTGACACGCGACGGCCCATCGATGGAGTTGCTGGGCGAAGCTCGCTCGGTCGGGTCGGCTCTGCTTGCTCCGCCGGCCGAAGCGCAGGCCGATATGGCCATAGGCCTCGGCCGGATAGGTCTCGGCCAGGACCGGTCCCTGGCGTGACAGGGTGGCGAGGTCGCCGTCGAACGGCCAAAGGCGGCAGCCGCGCAGGCGGGTCGGGCGAAGCACGTCGCGCCAGCCGACGCTCGCGGCCTTGCCGACCTGCTTGGCGCCCATGGTCCAGAACAGGGGGGAAGCGGCGGCGCGCACGTTTCTCGCGCGCTCGCAGGCGCGAACGAGCTGGTCGATGGACGACATGCCGAGACCGCCCAGGAGCTGGCGGTGGCTGCGGCCGCCGGGGGCGTTCGGATAGAAGGGACGGTGCGGTGAGATCTCGCCGGGGGTGTCGGCGACGCGGAAAAAATCCGACCAGTCGCCGGTGCCGAGAACGGCGAGCGCCTCGGGAAAGCCGGACAGGCCGGTTCGGGCGCCGAAAGCCGCTGGCAGGCCGATCGGAAAATCGAAGCCTGCCAGCGTCGCCGGCGCGTCGATGTCGCGGACGAAGGCGTCGAGAGCGCCGGTC
>CAXTUK010000140.1:0-225 GCA_964247395.1 uncultured Acetobacteraceae bacterium | reverse complement strand
GCGATGCGCCAGCCGCCGGCGCGCTCCGCCCGGGCGGTGACGCGTCCGGCTTGGTCCTTGCTCCAGTCGGAGTGGATCAGGCGGTCGAAGTTCATGGCGCCGCCGGCAGGCGCAGGGTGATCTCGGTGCCGGGCAGGCCGTTGCCGGTGCGGCCGCGTGGGCTGGAGGCGGTGATGGCGCCCCCCATCGCCTCGACCAGGCCGCGGGCGATGGCCAGCCCGAGGC
>CAXTUK010000139.1:0-6762 GCA_964247395.1 uncultured Acetobacteraceae bacterium | reverse complement strand
GGACTGTGAGTGCCGGGGATCCATTTCGGGTAGAGCAGGATCGTGTCGCCGGGGCCGCTCACGGGAATGGTCTCGTGGACGGCGAAGATGTGGCGGGCGAGATCGGTGGCGTCGACGGCGATGCGCAGCGTGCCCGGATAGGCGGCATCGCGCGGCTGTGGCATCGCGGGCGGCATCGCCAGCGGTTCGGGCTGGCTCCGAGCGGCGGCGGCGGCGCTGACGACGAGAGCGGCGAAGAGGGCAGGACAGGTCAGACGGCTCACGTGGACTCCGAGAATTGGGAGGTTTGGGGCGGAAGCCCCAAGGCTCTGGGCGATGGACGAACAACCTCAGTTGTTAGTCTTGCGAAACTTGAGCACGAAATTGTCGGCCTCTCCGACAGCCTGGTATTTCGTGCGATCGACTTGGCCCATTGCGAGCACCGGGGGGAGCGTCCAGACGCCCCGCGGCCATTCGGTCGTGTCGCGCGGGTTGGCGTCGATCTCCGACGATCCCACGAGGGTGAAGCCCGCGTGCTCGATCAGGGCGGTCGCGTAATCCTGGCGCACGTAGCCGCTGCCGGCCGCCGGGTCCTGCTTGTGCGCCTTGCTGGCACGGTGATCCTCGATGCCGAGAACGCCGCCAGGCTTGAGCGCTCGGCGGATGGCGGCCAGCATTTCCGGCGCGTCGCCCTGTCCCATCCAGTTGTGCAGGTTGCGGAAGGTCAGGACGAGGTCGGCGCTCCCCGGTGCGGCGAGATCGTCGTGGTGCTCGCCGAATTCGGTCAGGTGGACGTTGCCATAGATGGCGGGGTTCGAAGCAAGCGTCCGGCTCAGGGCGGCCGAGAGAGTGAAGTGTGCATCCTCCCGGCCGCCGCCCTTCGCCGGCGCGACCGCGAGATCGTAATGTCCGTGATCGTGCAGGTAGGGGGCGAGGATCTCGGTCCAGTAGCCGCCGCCGGGCCAGATTTCCACGACATCGGAGGATGGTGTGATGCCGAAGAAGCTCAACTCCTCGTAAGGGTGGCGAGCGTTGTCGCGCGCCACGAACTTCGGCGTCCGGGTCTGACTGGCGATCGCGCTCCTGAGCGCGTCCTGCGCGAGGGCGGGCGTGGCCGCCAGCAGGAGAAGCGACAGGCAGAGAGCATGCGTCGGCATCGAGCAGTCCTTGTCTGAACGGGGCGTTCGTCGATTATCGAGCGTAGCACGCCGTTCGGAAGCCGACGCGCCTGACGAGTTCCGAATAGCGTTCTAGGGCGGCGTCGGCCGTGAACAGCATGACCGGCTCGGTCATCGCCCGGGCGCCGGCAGTCTCGGCGCGAACCGGCAAGTCGGTGAACCCGGTGGCGAGCGACGTGCGCGTGATGGTCTTCGGCCGGATGGTGAAGTCGGGCCGGCCAAGGCCCGACTTGATGGCGATCTTCCAGATGCTCGCACACTGAACAGGATCTCGTTCGCCGGGTCGGTGACGAGGCGCGTGGTTTCGTCGTCGAGTCGACTTGGTGTGCATAGCGCCCAGAGCAGCAGCTGAGTGTCGAGCAGGAGCCGCAATCAGCGACCTTCGAAGACGTCCAACAGGGCCTCGGGCAAGGCAGCATCGAAATCGTCCGGAACGCGGACTACTCCGGCCAGGCAGCCAAGCGTCCTCGGCTGGCTAGGATGCGGCTCGAACGCGATCAGCTTGGCCATGGGTCGGCCGGCTCGTGCGATGACGATTTCCTCGCCGGCAGCGGCGCGCTCGACCGGGCGCGAGGGGTGGGTCTTGGCGGCACGGATGTTGAACGCTTGCATGTTGACGTAACCTTAATCCAGCTCACGACCGTAATAAAGGACGCTGATCAGAGCGGACAGACGCCAGCGGCGCAGGTGAGTTCGGCCGGATCAACGGTCTCGGACGCGCCCCCGGCGATGCGGGCGACGATGGCGGCGAAGCGTTCGGGGCTGACATCCTCCTCGGGAAGGTATTCGTAGCCGAGCTCCGAGTCGGGCCGGCTCGGCAGTACGGCGCAGGCACGGACGCGCGGCTGCTCGCGCCTGACGATGTCGCGGAACTGGTCGAGGTCGATACGATCGGTGTAGAGCTTGAGCGTGTAGCTGACCTGGTTGCCGCGCTCGGCGCCGATCCAGTGGCGCTCGAGCAGCCGCAGCCAACCATATTGCTCGGCAGGCGTCGCTTCAGGGGCGGTGACCAGGGCATCGCCCATGCCGAGCCGCTGGGCGAGCGGTTCGGTCGGGAAGCCAACGATCGTCATGCCGGGGAAGCTCGCGAGCCCGCGAAGCGGGTAGCCTCTGGTTTCATAGTCGGCCAGCAGCGGGTCCGCATCCGGACGCCATCCGCTCTCGTCCCGCTCGCCGCGGAACTGGACCCAGCGGAGATATTGCCGGCGCGCGGGCAGGTGCGCGCCCTCGGTGAGGCCGAACAGCTTGCTGGTGGTGCCGGCCGGCTTGACGGTGGTGATGGTGACGGGGACGGCCTGGCCGAGCTCCTCGGCGTAGCGTTCGGCCTCGCGTTTGGCGACCTCGGAGAGGTCGGCGAGCATCGACCAGAACGAGGCGCTCCGCCGCTCGTCGAGAAGATCGCGAAAGCCGAGACCGAAACGGGTCCAGGCCCATTCGTGCAGGCCGGTGGGGCCGATGCCGATCCGGTTGGTGCGGCGGACTTCCTCGCCATAGAGCGCGTCCATGCGATTGGCACGCATCAGGAAGCGCACGCCGAGACGGACGGCGTCGAGCGCGCGCGCGTCCCAGAGCGCTTTGACGTCGTCGGAGGCGAGGCCGGGCTCGAAGCTATCGAACGAGGCGGGGCAGGCGAGCAATGGCGCGAAGTCGGCGATCACGCAGTAGCCGCCGGTGACGTGGAGCGCGATCTCGCCGCAGGGATTGGTGGTGACAGGGAAGCGGGCGTTGGCGGCCCGTCGCGAGAGCTCGCCCATCAGCCCCGCCGCCTCGCGAACCTGGTAGCGGGCGCTGCGGACGTCGCGGCCGTCGGCGTGCACGGGCTTGCGCCAGGCCGCACCGGTGCGGTGGTCCTCCAGCGCGTCGGCATTGATGAAGCCGGGCTCGCCGTTGAGGTAGCCGCAACGCGTGGCCTCGTCGAAGACCGCGTGCGCATGGGTGGCCAGGGGATTGGCGGCTTCGGGGCGCTTCTCGAGCAGACGCCAGAAGGTGCGGTCGACCATGACCGAATTGTTGGCGGTCCAGTGCGCGCCCTCGCTCTTGATGCGGATGAAGCGGAGCACGCCCGGGTCGCGCCAGGACTTGGTTGCCATGCGCGCGGCGCGACGCGCGCCCCCGACCTGCACCTCGACCGAGAGATAGTGGTCGACGAGCATCGCCTGCTCCCAGAGCGCCAGCGTCTCGTGGCCAGGGTGGCGGGCGCGCGCGGGCTCGATGACCCGGTCGCGTATGTTGAGGAAGGCGCGGAGCAGCGACACCGGCCCCGAGGCGGGACGGCCCTGCATGCCGGCGATCGGAGCGCCGCAGGGGCGGATCGCCGAGAAGTCGAGCACCAGCAGACGCTCGGTCTCTCGGCGGAAGGCCATGCTCTCGAGCCGCTCGACCGCCTCCGCCCAGCCTTCGCGGCTATCGCCGATCCGGTGGACGATCGCGCCCTCGGGCAGGGCGCCCAGGTCGGCGACGAGATCGGCCGACAGGAACTCCGCCGCCGCACTCCGAGGTAGGCCGAGATCGGCGGCGAAGCGCGCGAGGGAGGCCGGATTGGACGGGTAGTCGGGGTGCGCCGGCGACAGGTGGAAGGCGAGACGCGGCGCGTCGGCCCAGTCGATCGCGATCAGGTCGTCGTCATAGGCACGGCCGACGCCCGAGCCGTTGAGAAGCAGGTAGAACTTGATGAACGAGGCGATCGCGGTCGCGCAGTTGGTGAACACCTCGATGTTCCGGGCTGCCTGCCCGGCGTCGCCGTGCTGAAGGTGACGGCCGGACGTGATGAGGGCGCCGGTGGCGATCGCGTTGCGCAGGCGAGCCTGCTCCTCGCCCGCAGCGACGGCGCGGTCGCCGAGAAGCGAGATGTTGCCGGCGGCGACGCGGTCGGCAACGCGGCCGAAATCGTCCCGGTCGTCGGGACGGAACACCGTCCGGCGGGCAACCGCGACGCCCATGCCGAGATCGAGCTGACGGCCGGGCAGCGACGCCTCGCCGAATGCGGCGCCTGGGCCGGCGTCCACGAGGCTCGCGGCGAGGCGGTCCGGCAGCGGCCGGGTGATGGAGTTCATGCGACCTCTGGCATCCGTCTCACCAGATGTAGTCAGACACCTCGGTCGATGCACGCGATATGTTGAGACAGATCGAGAAGTTTGTGCGCCGCGCCTAGCTGCAGCGCTGCCGCAGCGGCTTGAGGCCGCGCTCGATCTCGACGCGTCTCGCTTCGAGGAACGGCGGCAAAGCGAGGCTTCGGCCCATCGTCTCGATCGGCTCGTCGACCTCGAAGCCGGGTCCGTCGGTGGCGATCTCGATCAGGATGCCGCCAGGCTCGCGGGTGTAGAGGCTGCGGAAATAGAACCGGTCGACGGGACCGCTCGAGGCGACGCCCAGCGCACGGTAGTGTTCGACCCAGGCATCATAGGCATCGTCGGCGATGCGGAATGCAACGTGATGGACGGCGCCGGCGCCGGGACGGGCGCGCGGACCGGCGCCGGCGCGGAGATGGATTTCGGCGCCGGACCCGGCGCCCCCGACCGCCGCGAACACCTGCACCGTCCGACCCGCGTCGCCGAATCCCCGTAGTTCCGCCATGCCGAGGACGCCGGTGAGGAATGAGGCGGTCTGTTCGGGGTCGGCGACGCCGAGCTCGACGGGGCCGAGGCCGCGGATCTGCTCGGGTGCGGCGACGGGGCTGGCGTCGTAAGGGTGCGCCGCGCCTTCGCCGTCGTCGACGAGACGCAGGCGTTGGCCTTCCGGATCGTCGAAATCGAGGGCGGCGCGCCCATCGACGTCGCACGCCACGCTGCTGATGCCGTGAGCGGCGAGCCGGTCGGCCCAGAACGCCAGCGCACCGGCGACTCGGAACGCGGTGCGGCTGACCGCGCCCGAACCGCGTGATGCCGGTGCTGCCGGCCAGTCGAAGAAGGTCAGGTCGGACCCTGGTGTGCCACGTCCGTCGGCGTAGAACAGGTGATAGGCGCTGGTGTCGTCCTGGTTGACCGTCTTCTTGACGAGCCGCATCCCGAGCACGCCGGTGTAGAAGGCGTGATTGGCGGCGGCGTCGGCGGTGATGGCCGTGACGTGATGGACGCCTCTCAGGGCAGGCGGGCGAGCGGTCATCGAGTGATCTCCTTGGGTCGTCGCGCGTTACGTTCGGTTGCAACCCGAAGAAGGAACGACATCATGACACGCAAGATGCTGGCGGCCGCCCTCGCCGCGACGATCGCCTCGTCGGCCGCCGTCGCGCAGACCGATACGAGCAAACCGCATTCGAGTGCCCTGAAGGGCGCTGCGGGAGGTGCCGTCGCCGGGCACATGATGGGCCACCACGCCAAGACCGGTGCGGTCGCGGGCGCCATGGTGGGGCATCACATGCGCAAGAAGGAAGAGCGGGCGAACGCGCCCGGCTGACGCGACCGATGTCGACGGCCGCCTGCCTGCTCAGGCGGCCGAGCGTGAGCTGCCGTTCTCGATGGCGCGTTCAAGGCGACGGCTCAGGAAGGCGGTGACCGCAACCTCGTCGGCGGTCAGCGCATGGTCGTGCTGTTCGAGAGTCGCTTCAGCCCGCTCCGCCAGGCCATCCATCAGGCTGCCGTCCAGATATCCATCGAAAATCGCGGGGTGGATATAGCATTTGCGGCAGATCGCCGGCGTGTTGCCGAGCATCTTGGCGACCGCCTCGACGGCGCGCAGCACATTCTTCTTGGCCTTCGCCTTGTTGTCGAACTTCTCCAGCTCGTTGAGGGCCAGGGCCGCGAGATTGGTGGCAGCCCAGGTGCGGAAATCCTTCGCCGTGATGTTCTCGCCGGTGATCTCGTGCAGGTAGTCGTTGACGTCGTCCGAGCCGATGTCGTGCAGCGCGCCGTCCTCGTCCTGGAATTGGAACAGATTTTGGCCCGGTAGGTCCTGCAGCTTGTTGACGATGTTGACCAAGCGACGATCGAGCAACTCGATGTGCTGCTCGACGCCGTGCTTGGCGCGGAAGTCGAGCGTCAGCTTCGCCCCCTTGGTGCGGGCGTGGCGGCCACGCAGCGTGGTCAGGCCGAAGCTCTTGTTGTCGCGCGCGTATTCCTCGTTCCCGACCCGGGCCAGGGACTTCTCGAGCAGGCGGATTACCGTCGCCACGATCTTGCGCCGGCCGAGGCCGGGCTTGGCGAGCTCCCGCTCGACTGCTGCCCGGATGACGGGAAGCTTCTCGCCGAAGACCAGCATGTGGGCGTACTTCGCCTCGTCGCGGACCTCGCGCCAGCGCGGATGGTAGCGGTACTGCTTGCGGCCGCGCGCATCCCGGCCTGACGCCTGCAGATGGCCGATCGGGTCGGGGCAGATCCAGACATCCTTGTAGGCCGGGGGAATGGCGAGCTTGCGGATGCGCTCGATCTCGGCCTCGTCGGTGATGATCTCTCCCTTGCGGTCGCGAAAGCGGAACCCTTCGCGCATCGGCTCGCGGGTGATCCCGGGCTTGTCGTCGCTGACATAGTGCAGCCTCGCCGCGCGCGCGGATGCCTTCCATTGCGCTTCCTTGGCTTCGGTCTCGCTCATCTCTGTGATCCCTTTCCAGGGGCGCCGCCCCTGGGCCCCGGTGGGGGGGATTGGGCCCCAAACCCCGCAGGGTGAGGGGTGG
>CAXTUK010000138.1:0-6804 GCA_964247395.1 uncultured Acetobacteraceae bacterium | reverse complement strand
CGCTCGAACCAGACGCAGGCTTCCGTTTCGTCGGGCGCTCCGCCGATGCCGCGGGCGAGATAGCGTCCGAGCATCAACTGGGCCAGGCCATGGCCGCGCTCGGCGGCGCGGCGGAAACCCTCGCGTGCGAGCGGGCGATTTTCGGGAACGTCGTGGCCGCCGCCGTTCATCGCCGCGACCGAGAACATCGCGCCGACATGACCCTGCCTGGCAGCGCGCTCGAACATCTGCAGGGCGAGCGCATGGTCCTTGTTGCCGCCGCGGCCGGAGATCAGCATCTCGGCGTGGAACACCTGGGCGTCGGTCAGGCCGCGCTCGGCGGCGCGCGCGACCCAGCGAGCGCCCTCACGCTGATCGGCTTCGAGGCCGCGGCCCTCTACGAGCATCCGGCCATACCAGTATTGGGCGTTGACCACGCCGTCGGCGGCGCGTCGCAGCCAGAGGACGGCCTTGCGCTCGTCGCGGTCGATGCCGACGCCCTCGGCCAGGCACACGCCGAAATTGAAGGCGGCGACGAGGTCGCCCGAGGCGGCGGCCTGCTGGAACCCGGAGCGGGTCGCGATGCGGTCCTCCTCCGAGCCGCTGCCTGACATGACGAGATTGGCCAGGTCCACGGTGGCGGCGCTGTCACCACCCACGGCCGAACGACGGAACCAGCGAGCCGCCTCTTCCGGATCGCGCTGCACGCCGGCGCCGGTGAGAAACAGCAATCCGAGCGCGCGGGCCGCGGCGGCATGCCCGGCCTCGGCGGCCCGAGAATACCAGATGGAAGCCTCGGCATAGTTCGGCGGCAGGTCGCCGCCGCGCGAGTAGAGATCGCCCACCAGGGCGGCGGCTTCGATGTCGCCGGCGAGCGCCGCACGCCGAAGCCAGCTCTCACCCTCGACGGCGTTGCGGTCGGCGCCGGAGCCCTCGATCAGGGCGAGGCCGAGACGCGCCTGGGCCGAACGGACGCCCGCATCGGCGGCCCGTCGATAGAGCTGGATCGCGCCCTGCTGATCGCGCTCGACACCGGCCCCGCGTTCCTTCATCACGCCGAGCAGATACAGCGCGGTCGGCAGGCCGGCGTCCGCAGCCTGTTGCAGGGCGGCGGCGCCGCGCCGGTTCTCCTCCGGCGTGCTGGCGATACGCATGGTGGCGAGCGCCACGCCGAGATGGCCCTGCGGGCTGCCGGACTCGGCGGCACGGCGATACCAGGCGTCGCCGGCCTCGAGATCGCGCAGATGGTCGGGGCCGGAGGTCAGCACGTAGCCGACCAGCGCCTGGCCTTCCGGGGACCCGTTCTCGGCTGCCTTCAGCGACCAGCGGAGAGCCGCGTCGAAGTTCGGCTCAAGCTCCCCGGCCTTGTGGTTGGCGAAGACGTTGCCCTGCGACCGACCCTCGGGACCACCGGCCATCCCGTAGAGGTGCAGTGTCGCGAGATTGGACTGCGCTTCCACCCAGCCCGATTCGGCGGCCCGCTCGATCCAGCGCGCGCCCTCGGCGCGGCTGACAGGCACGCCGGCCCCCTGCAGGTAGGCGCGGCCGATCCGGTAGCATGCTTCGGGGATGCCCGCCTTGGCCGCGGCGACGAGGTGTGGAAAGGCCTCCTCGGACTTGCCCTCCTCGAGAAGAGAAGCAGCACGCCGAAGACGCTTCTGCGGCGGCATCGCGAACGAGAGGCGATCGAGCATCGACATCAGACGAGAACCGTCACCGGAATGGGTCGTCGGCAGATTGCGTCAGGCGCCGATGACCGGTCAGGGTTCGCGCATGCCGTTCTTGAAGGTGGGCACGACCGAACTGAGCATGAACTGCATGATGGTGCGCTTGCCGACCTTGATGTCGGAGGAGACCGGCATGCCTGGCGTAAGGTGGAAGCCGCGCGGTGTGTTGCGCAGGTCGTATTTGTCGATGGAGATGCGGGCCCGGTAGTAGAGCTTGCTGCCGGCGCCGGACGTGAGGCCCGAGCTGTTCGACACGCCGTGATCGTCGGCGTTGAAGCTGTCGGCGCTGATGTTGGTGACGGTTCCGGTCGCACCTCCGTAGGTGAGGAACGGCAAGGTCCTGAACTTCAGCGTCACCGGATCGCCGACCCGGACATAGCCGGACTGGGCGGCCGAGATCTGGGCGTTGACCTCGAGCGGGCTGTCGGCCGGGATGAGGGTGATGAACTCGGCGCCCGGCTGCAGGACCGAACCGACCGAGACCTTGGCAATGTTGAGCACGATCGCCGGCTTGGACGCCTTGAAGATCACCAGCTTGTGCCGGAGGTCGGCGCGCGAGAGGTCGTCGCGCGACTGGTAGAGCTTGCGCTGCGCCTCGGTGAGGTCGGTGTAGATCTGGGCTTTCCAGTTCTTGGCGTAGGCGTCAGCCTCGGACTGCAGTGCCGCGATCTTTGCCTTGGCGCCGTTGGCGCTCTCGACCGCATCGGCCTCGGAGCGCTGCATCTCGGCCACGCTGTCCTCGGCGGCGAGACTGTTGAGGCGGCTGCCGAGGGCCTGGGCCTGCAACTGGAGACGCATGGATTGCACGTCGTTGGCGAGCTTGAGACGCTGGCCGTAGGCGGCAATGCTGGCCTGGAAGCCGGCGAAGTCGGCCCGCTGCTCGTCGATCTGCTGCTTGTAGCTGTTCATGCGGGCCCGGTACTCGGCCTGCCGCTCCAGGAAGGCGGCTTCCTGGCCGGTGGATGCCGGATTGGACATGTCGGGCTTGTAGTCGACGCCTTGCGCCTCGGCCATCCGGCGGGCGACCTCGGCCGACAGGCTCTCGACCTGCTGGCGCAGGTTGACGACGTCGGCTTCCGACATCGTGGGATCGAGCCTGGCGAGCACCTGGCCCGGCTTGACCATGTCGCCCTCACGCACGTTGATCGAATGCACGATCGACTGATCGTAGGGCTGCACGACGATGGTGCTGTCGACGGCGGACAAGGTGCCCTCGCCGCTCACCACCCGATCGAGCGGGGCAACGCAGGCGATAACGATCATGCTGGCGACGAGACCGGTTACGATCAGGGTGGTGGAACGGGCCGCGGTCCTGATCGGCGTCGCGATCATGCCGGCGCTCGGCGAGTAGAACTCGAGCAGCGCGCGCGGCATCTCGTCTTCGTTGGTCTTCTTGAGGCGGCGGCCGGCGACGGCGAGGTCGTTTGCCATGGGTCAGTCGTCTCCCTGCGCGAGCACCGGCGCCGGGCCGGCGCTGCTCCGCTGCGGATCGAGGTGGCGGTTCTGCTGCAGCCAGAGCTGGCGGTAGGTGGCGCAACGCTCGACGAGCACGCTGTGCGGCCCGATATCGGCGACGCGGCCTTTCTCCATCACCAGGATCTGGTCGCAATCGATCAGCGAGGACAGGCGATGCGAGACGATCACCATCGTCCGCCCCTTGGCGATGCGCTGAAGGTTGGCATTCACCAGGGCCTCGGATTCAGGGTCGAGCGCGCTGGTCGCCTCGTCGAGGATCATCAGCCTGGGATCGGTGATCAGCGCGCGCGCGATGGCGAGGCGCTGCTTCTGGCCGGCTGAGATGTTGGTCGAGCCCTCCGCGATCCAGGTCGCGTATCCAGCCGGCATCCGCTCGATGAACTCCTCGGCGCCGGCGAGGCGGGCGGCACGGACGACGTCCTCGATCGAAAGGCCGGCGCGCCCGGCGGTGATGTTATCGCGCACGGTGCCGCGGAACAGGAAGTTGTCCTGCAGTACGACGCCGAGGCTGCGGCGCAGGTGGGTCAGGTTGATCTCGCGCAGGTCGGCGCCGTCGAGGCGGAGATACCCGGTGTAGCCGCGGCTGACGCCCTGGAGCAGTCGGGTCAGCGTGGACTTGCCCGAGCCCGAACGACCGACCACGCCCAGCATGGTGCCGGCCGGGATCTCGAAGTTCACCCGGTCGAGGGCGAGGGTGTCGCTGCCCGGATAGGCGAAGTTGAGGTCGACGAAGGAGACGGCGCCCCTGATTTCAGGGCGCATGCCGGTCGTCAGCGCCTTGGTCTCGGTGGGCTGGTTGAGCACCGATCCCGCCTCGCCCAGTGACGCCTTGACCTCGTTGAGATCTTCGAGCAGGCGGGCGAAGCTGACCAGCGGCTGCGCCACGCGGCCGCCGAGCATCATGAATGCGACGAGGCCGCCGACCTCGACCCCGGACACGTTCTCGAGCACCAGGTAGGCGCCGACGAGAATGATGCCGAGATTCATGAAGCGCTCGAGCGGGGTGACGAGCGTGTTGACGGTGTTGGCAAGGCGCGATTCCTCGAGACCGGCCTGCGCCGCCTGGGCGACGAGCTGGTCCCATTCGGACTTGCGGACCGGCTCGAGCGCCAGCGTCTTGACGGTGCGGATGCCGGCGACGGTCTCGTAGAGCACGCTGCCTTTCTGGTTGTTGCGGTAGGCGGTCATGCCGGCCAGCCGCGACAATGGTCCGATGAAGCAGACGATGATGACGCCGACGAGGCCGGCGCAGCCGATGATCAGCCAGGCCAGCGTCGGCTCGAGCCAGAACAGGAACGGCAGCAGCACGACCAGGGTGAAGCTGTCGAGGAAAACGCTCAACAGTCGGCCGGTCATGAAGGAGCGAAGCTTGTAGACCGACGAGACACGCATGATGGTCATGCCGGCCTGGTTGCGCTCGAAGAACTCGAGCGGCAGCGAGACAAGCCGCGCGAAGATGTGCAGTTGCAGCCGGACATCGATTCGGGTCGAGACGACGTTGGTGATCTCGCGGCGCGCCCAGCCGAGCAGGGTCTCGAAGGCCACCAGGATGACGATGATCGCGCTCATGGTGACCAACGTCGACATCGAGCGGAACTGCAGCACCTGGTTGATCACCTGCATGACGATCAGGGCGGGCAGGATGGTCAGCACGCTGACGGTCATGGATGCGATCGAGATGTCTCGCAGGCCCTTCTTCTCGCGCATGCAGAGCCGGAACAGCCAGCGGATGTTGAACGGCTGCTCGTCCTCGGCGGCGTTGCGCGAGCGGCGGACCAGGACGACGTCGCCGGTCCAGACCTGCGCCAGGCGCACTTCGTCGACGGCGACGGCGGGCTCGGCCTCGTTGCGCAGCGGATCCTTCAGCCAGACGATGTTGCGGCTGGCATCGGCGCCCACCATGATGCCCGCCGAGCCGTCGCGGAACAGCAGCACCATCGGCGGCTGCTCGGCCATGCCGACGATATGGCGCCATTTCAGACGCATCGCCTTGGCAACCATGCCCTGGTCGCGCAACCAGGCGACCAGGGTGGCGGGAGACGGGGTCTCCTCGCCGACGGTGCCGCGGAAATCGCGCGCGTCCATCTCGACGCCGTGGTAACGGGCGGCGGCGATGACGGATTTGAGCCGCGCCAGCGTCGGCGCGGAGATGCCGGTCTCGTGCGGGCCATGCGGCTGCTCGTGCTCGGCCTGGTGATCGGTCGGCTCAATCGGTCGGTCCACCGTCGCTACCCCTTGCGTGTCCGAAGTGCCGGACTGAAAACGTTCGTGGTCGGCGTGTCTGCTATGACGAGCGACTACTCCGGGCGACCGCGAGATGGGCAACGGTCGCGTTTCGCCGCCACATGGTGGCGGTTAGCCCCTCATGCCACAAGAGTGCGGCAAACTGGAAATCAAACCTTGCGGTCAGACCCGGTTTCCTAACGGGCGACAGCTTCTATACCATTCCGAGCGTGAACAGGAACTCAATCTTCATCACTGGGCAAGCTTGAGACGGAAGGGGTCCGCGCGTGGAAATCAGAGCCGCCCGGCCGAGCGACCTGACGGAGATCCAGGCGATCTATGCCCACCACGTGCTGCATGGGACGGGGACGTTCGAGGAGGTTCCGCCCTCGGTCGAGGCCATGGGAGGCCGGCTCGCGAGGGGTCTGCGGGACGGCTACTGCTGGTTGGTCGCCGCCGACGAAACCGGGGTGCTCGGCTTCGCCTATTACGGTCCGTTCCGGGAGCGGGCGGCCTACCGCCGGACGGTGGAGGACAGCATCTACGTTCGCGAGGACTTGCGAGGGCAGGGCGTCGGCAAGGAACTCGGCGCCGAACTGATCACGCTCGCGACCAGGGCGTCGTTCCATCAGATGATCGCGCTGATCGGAGATTCCGACAACGTGGCCTCGATCGGGATGCATGCCAGCCTCGGTTTCACCCGGTCAGGAGTGCTGCGCGCCTCGGGCGAGAAGTTCGGGCGGGTGCTGGACGTTGTGATCATGCAGCGGGCGCTCGCCTGACATCGCGGTGAGGTCGGGGCAGTGAGGTCGGGATTCTGCCCAGGGCTCCGCCCGAACCATGTCGAGGCCGCGCCCTGGCCGGGGGTCGGGCTTGCCCTTACATGCTGCCAGCCATGACACGCCCCCATCTGCTCGATGCGCTGCGAGACACCGTGCTGCTTTGCGACGGCGGCATGGGAAGCCGCGTGCAGGCCCTGACGCTCGACGTGGAGCGCGACTACTGGGGGCAGGAGAACTGCACCGAGGTCCTGAACCTGTCGCGGCCGGACCTGGTGCGCGAGATCCATGCGGGTTATTTCGCCGCCGGCGCGGACATGGTGGAGACCAACAGCTTCGGCGGCTCGCCGGTGACGCTGGCGGAATTCGGGCTGGAGGGGCGGGCGCACGAGATCAACCGGAAGGCGGCGGAGCTCGCGCGGGAGGCCGCGGACGGGTTCGCCGACGGGCGGCACCGCTGGGTGCTGGGCAGCGTGGGGCCGGGGACCAAGCTGCCCAGCCTGGGCAACATCGCCTATGACGCGCTCGAGGCGGCGCTCGCCGCGCAGTGCGGCGGGCTGATCGACGGCGGCGTCGACGCGATCCTGATCGAGACCTGCCAGGACACGCTGCAGATCAAG
>CAXTUK010000137.1:0-6858 GCA_964247395.1 uncultured Acetobacteraceae bacterium | reverse complement strand
GTGATCGACACGCCGGGCCATACGGTGGGCCATGTCAGCATCTTCTTTCCGGCCGTCGGCGGCGACGATCCGGTGCTGGCGTGCGGCGACACGCTGTTCAGCCTCGGATGCGGGCGCCTGCTCGAAGGCACGCCCGCGATGATGTTCGAGTCGTTGCGGCGCTTGCGCGCGCTGCCGGAAGGCACGCTGGTCGCCTGCGGGCACGAATACACGCTCGCCAACGCGCGTTACGCCCTGAGCGTCGATCCACGGAACGCGGCTCTGGGCAGCCGGGCCGAGCAGGTGGCGCGATTGCGCGACGCCGGCCAGCCGACACTGCCGTCGCGGCTGGGCGAGGAGCTGCTGGCCAATCCGTTCATGCGGGCGCGCGACGCGGTCGAGCTCGGCGAGCTCCGGTCCGGCAAGGACATGTTCCGCGGCTAGCTTCTCTTCGA
Source organism: uncultured Acetobacteraceae bacterium (assembly GCA_964247395.1). GTDB lineage: Bacteria > Pseudomonadota > Alphaproteobacteria > Acetobacterales > Acetobacteraceae > CAXTPV01. The sequence continues at coordinate 6,424 of CAXTUK010000137.1, read as the reverse complement.
GCTTCAGGAGCCATCTGCGCGCAACCCCCTGAATTCGGGGTTCGTCATGCTAAGTTCATGTCATCTGGGTTTGGAGACGGACGTGCGCGGCGACCAGCAATCCGAGGGGGTGACCGCTCCCGTCATTGTCAAGAAGTACGCCAACCGACGGCTCTATGACACCGAGAGCTCCGCCTACATCACCCTCGACGACCTTGCCGCCATGGTGCGGGGGAACCGGGATTTCGTCGTCTACGACGCCAGGACGGGCGACGACATAACGCGCGCCGTGCTCACCCAGATCATCATGGAGGAGGAGACCAGGGGGCGATCGATCCTGCCGACCTCGTTCCTCCGGCAGCTGATCGGCTTCTACGGCGACAGCCTGCAGGGCATCGTCCCGGACTATCTCGAGCAGATGATGGCGCATTTCGCCCAACGGCACGAGGTGGCGGAGCCGCCGGCCGACGAGGGGATCGAGAACCTTCTCACGCCGTCGCTGAAGCAGGCGGGGCGCGAGAACGTGGCGCTGCTCGAGCGGGCGGCCCGCGTGTTCGGCCCGGTGGTCGCGGTCAGGCAGGCGCAGGATGCGGAGCGGAGCATCCGGCCGACGCGCGACGAACTGCAGGTCGAGGTGGCGGCGCTCCGGCGCGAGGTCGAGGAGCTTCGCCGGACGACAGCCGCGTAGGATCCGAGCGGGCGCGTCGGGTTCGAACGATCCGTGCCGATGACTGATGCAGGCGCCGACAGCGCCCGGACGATCTCTGCCGCAGGTGCGATGCGGGCGAACCCGTCATTGAGGTCGGAAGCTGCACGTGGATGACGATCAGGGCGATGCGGGCAGGATCGAGCACACTCTTGGCCGCACGATGCCCGCTCCCTCAAGACACCTGGTCCCGGCGCAAGCGTGAGGTTTGGAGATGTCCCGGGGTGTGATGGCGAGGATGCCAAGTGTCGCAGAGGTCTCGTTGTGCTCTGCCTACATGAAGATGAGCAGCCGCAAACCGTAGGCGACGGCGGCGGTGACGGCGACGCCGGCGGCCCAGAGGCCGACGAACCAGCCGATCCGGCGCAGCGGGCCGCTCCTGCGAAGATCGTCCATCTCAGTGGTAGTGGGCGCTGGGGTCGACCTTGCCGCGGAAGACCCAGTAGCTGTAGCCCGAATAGGCGAGGATCGTCGGCACCAGGACGATCATGCCGACCAGCAGGAACAGCTGACTGCGGGGCGGGTTCGAGGCCTGCCAGATGTCGATCGACGGCGGCACGACGGTGGGCCACATCGAGATGCCGAGCCCGGTGAAGGACAGGAAGAACAAGCCGAGCGTGCACAGGAACGGCGTCACCTGGTGATGCTGCTTGAGGCTCCAGTAGTAGGCCAGCGCGAGGACGGCGACGAGGACGGGCACGGGGCTGACGAACAGGATCCTTGGCCAACCGAACCAGTCGTTGAGGTATTTCTCGTGCAGGAACGGGGTCCAGATGCTGACGAGCACGATGAAGGCGAGCACCACCAGCCCCATCCCGCGCGCGATGGCGCGCATCTGGCGCTGCAATTCGCCGCCCGTCTTCCAGATCAGGTAGGTCGAGCCCAGCATGGCGTAGCCGGCGGCGACCGCCAGACCGCACAGGACGCTGAACGGCGTCAGCCAGTCCCACCAGCCGCCGGCATACTGGTCGTGCACGAAATGGATGCCCTGCAGCAGGGCGCCGAGAATGATGCCCTGGCAGAGGGCGGCCGACAGGGAGCCGGCGAAGAAGCCGAGATCCCATAGTTTCCGCCCCAGCGCCGAGACGGCCTTGAAACGGAATTCGAACGAGACGCCGCGGAAGATAAGCGACAGCAGCATCAGGATGACGACCGGGTAGAGCGCCGGCAGGATGATCGAGTAGGCGACCGGGAAGACGCCGAACAGGCCGGCGCCGCCGAGCACCAGCCAGGTCTCGTTGCCGTCCCAGACCGGCGCGATGGAGTTGACCATCACGTCGCGGTTCTCGGGGTCCTGCTCGGCGGCGAACAGGATGCCGACGCCGAGATCGAAGCCGTCGAGCAGCACATAAAGCAGCACGACGACGGCGAGGACCGTCGCCGAGAGCACCGGGGTCCAGAAGAACCAGCCATGCAGCGACCGGGCGGCGTCCGGCAACGGCAGCAGTCGGCTCATTCCGCGGCTCCCGGCGCGTGCCCGAGATTGCCGTGCCCTTGCGCGGGGCCGGGGTGGATGCCGGCGGTGCGGATCGGCTCGTTGCCGCGCGGCCCCTCCTGGCCGGGCTCGGGCGGGACCGCCATCATCCTGAGCAGGATGACGATGCCGGAGCCGAAGACGACGAAATAGACCACGATGAAAACGAGGAACGAGGTGGCGATGCCGGGCAGCGCGATCGGCGAGACGCTGTCGATCGTGCGGAGATGGCCGTAGACGGTATAGGGCTGGCGGCCGATCTCGGTGGTCATCCAGCCGCAGATGATCGCGATCCAGCCGGCCGGGCTGAGGAGCACCGCGGCGCGGTGCAGCCACGGGGTGTCATAGAGGGTGCCGCGGTAGCGGCACCACAGGCTCCACATGCCGATCGCGGCCATTAGGAACCCGATCGCGATCATGATCCGGAAGGTGAAGAACAGGATCGGGCTATAGGGCTGATCGGCGCGCGGGAACTCCTTGAGGCCGGGAACGCGGCCGGACAGGGTGTGGGTCAGGATCAGCGACCCGGCGTAGGGCAGCTCGACAACGTAGTTCGAGCGCTGCTGCTTCATGTTGGGGATCGCGAACAGCTTCTCGCCGGCGTATCGCTGGCCGTCGAAATCGCCTTCCATGGCGGCGATCTTGGCGGGCTGATACTTGAGCGTGTTCAGGCCTTGCGTGTCGCCGGCCAGGATCTGCATGGGTGCGACGATCGCCGCCATCCACAGCGCCATGGAGAACATGACCTTGGTGGCTTCCGTGGGCTGGCGCCGACGCGCGCGGGCGCGCAGCAGATGATAGCCGCCGACGCCGCCGACGATGAAGGCGACGGTGAGGAAGGCGGCGAGGCTCATGTGGACCAGGCGGAACGGGAAGGAGGGATTGAAGATGACGGCGAGCCAGTTTGCGGGCTCGAACTTCCCTTCCGGCGTCACGGTGAAGCCGGCAGGCGTCTGCATCCAGGAATTGACCGAGATGATCCAGGTCATCGAGATGGCGGTGCCGATGGAGACCAGGCAAGTGGCGGCGTAGTGGAGCCTGGGTCCGACCCGGTTCATGCCGAACAGCATCACGCCGAGGAAGCCGGCTTCGAGGAAGAAGGCGGTCAGCACCTCGTAGGCCATCAAAGGCCCGAGTACGCCGCCCGCCTTGTCGGAGAAGACAGACCAGTTGGTGCCGAATTGGTAGGACATGACGACGCCCGAGACGACGCCCATCGCGAAGCCGACCGAGAAGATCTTCAGCCAGTATTTGTAGAGATCCAGATAAACCGCCCGCCCGGTCTTCAGCCAGGCGCCTTCGAGCACGGCGAGATAGGCGGCCAGGCCGATCGAGAACGCCGGGAAGATGATGTGGAACGCGATGGTGAACCCGAACTGGGCGCGCGCGAGATGGAAGGCGTCGATACCGAACATGAAGGTCTCCAGTGACACGCCCCGACCATCAACTGGTGTCGCGGGCGCGGTTCTGGTGCGGAAGATGCGCAGCACGCTCCTCAAGACAATGCCCTCCCAGGAGGAGTGACGCCATCGTCACGAACCGCGGTGGCTTGCGTTCGGCGCTCAGGCAGGCGGGAGGCGGGGCAGCTGCAGCAGCAGGAGGCCGCCCAGGGTGACGCGGCCGTCCTGGACGGCGAGCGGCAGATCGTGCGCGGCGCTGCCGGGCGACAGCAGCGTGAGCAGGCCGATCGAGGCGCGCGCCTCCTGTGACCGGATGACGTGGCCGGCGGCGGCGCGCTCGATCGCTTCCCGCCAGCCGGCGCCCAGGTTCAGGACCAGCCGCCCTGACAGCGCCCCCGGGGCATTCGCCGACAGGACGCCGTCGACGTGGACGGGAACGCCGCCCCAGACGAGGTCGGCTGCCCGGATGGTCAGGATCCGGCTATCCCTGCCTCGCGAAACCAGCGCGTCGAGTTGCGCCTGGCCCACCATTCGCTCGGCCCGGGAAGCGGCCGGAAGGGGCATCGACAGGGCGTCCAGACGAAGCGAGATCTGGTCATCGGGGCCTTGACGGGTCGCCGTTCCGCTGGCCGACCGTATGCTCAGGACATGGTCGGGGCCGCCGGTCGCGGCGGCGTGCAGTCCGGACGCGGCGAGGTCAACCCGACCCGACTGCTGGACGGCGACCGCCATCCGATCGCCCCAGACCCGGACGGCGGCGGGTCCGGAGGCGACCATGACGGGGGTCGAGAAACGCAGGTGCAGGGGACCGCTACCGAGAAGTGGACGGTGCAGCGTCACCGTCGCGGCGGTAAGCGACAGGCCCGGCGTCGTCGCGATGTCCAAGGTCGCGTGCTCGATTGCGAGATCGGCACCGAACGGCCATCCGAAACGGCGGCCAGGGTCGCCGTCGAGCCGCCAGCCGAGCGATCGGGCCTGGAGCGCCAGCCGGCGCCAGTCGGAGGACAGGCGCCGCTCGGACCAATGAAACGCGGCGGAGGAGGCCATCAGGGCGATCGAGGCAATCACGAGCGCCAATGTTGCGAGAACGCGCCGGCGTGAGATCATCCACAAGGCGCGACCGTGGTGATGATCATCTTGAGCCGGAGGTTGGCTTTGCTTGGTGCAAACACGCGTTTGTTATCGAAGGAAAGTCGAGACCTTGGCATCTGGCGCGTCATGCGGCAAACCCTTGAGAAACAGGCGGATAGTCCGTCTCGCCGCGATCTGGCCCGGAAACCGGCGCATGCGAGAGGGACGCGATCCTCGCGGATCGGAGGCGCTGCAAGCTGTTTAAGTCGTTGTAATCCGGCTGTCATATCAGGCGTCCGGATCGGCCCACAGACTTATCCACAGGAAGTGTAGACGATCGAGGGTTTGGCGATCGAAGTCTCGGCGCGTGCCCAGGCGGTCTTGATCTCGCTCAGCAGCGTGTCGCGCTTCAAGCCTTCGGGCAAGGGCGGTTCGATCACGACGCTGATCGTCGTGTCGGTTCGTGAGCGGCCCGGCCGCATCAGGAGCGCGTCGCCCCAGGCCTCGCCGGAATTCGTCGCCACCGGGACGATCGGCGCGCCGCTGCCGGCGAGCGCGGCGATGCCAGGCGCCAGGGTTGTCGTCGCGCCAGCCGCGACGCGGGTTCCTTCGGGGAAGATGATCAGCTGCCGCCCGTTCGCGAGCGCGCTGCCCGCATCGCGGACCATGCGCCGCAGTGCGCCCGCACCACCAACGCGGTCCACCGCGATCATCCCGGCAGGTTGCAGCAGCGGTCCGATCAGCGGCAGCCGGAGGAGCTCGCGCTTCATGACGTAGCTCGGCCGATCGGCGATGGTGAACCAGATCAGCGAGTCGAGCGCCGAGCGGTGCTGGGACGCGATGATGACGGGGCCCGCCGGCAGATGCTCGCGTCCGATCACGGCGACGCGAATGCCGCACAGCGCGCGCAATCCGCCCACGGTCAGTCTGATCCAGAGCCGCGCGAGGCCGAAGGCGTCATGGCGCCGGAAGGCGCGCACCCATAGGCCGGCGACGCCCAGCACCACGGTCAGGACGACGAAGTAGATGTTGAAGAGGCTCACCCGCAGCAGGCTCATCGCACCTCGCGCGTCAAGCGGCGCCTGGCGAGGGCGTGAGCGGGTGGACGCCGAGCTCCGCGGCGATCAGCTTGGCATATTCGGCAAGCAGGGTGTGCAGGCCGGCCGGCGGATGGACAGCGTAGGGCGCCACGCGGACGTCCGGCAGACCGGCCCTGATCTCGGCCAACGCCCGGCGCATGTGGTAGCCGGCCGTGACCACGACCAGCGAATGCATGCCGTTGGCGCGAACCCAGAGGGTCGTCTCGACCGCGTTGCCGGCCGTGGTCTGCGCGCCGTGCCCGAGGGTGATGGCGGCCTGCACCAGCGCGTCGTTCCCGACCGAAATGACTTGGCCAGCTCCGGCAGTCGCCTCATCGTTCTGCAGCACCGCCGGCAGGGTCGCTCCGGGACCCACGCCCGAGATCAGCAGGCGGCCGGAGACCCCCGCGCGCAACAGCGCCACCGCGGCCTCCACGCGCAGACTGCCGCCGGTCAGCGCCACGATGCCGTCGGCCCTGGCAGGCCACGCCGATGGCAGCCTGGCGTCCCGAATGAACCAGCCGAAGCCGGCGGCGGCGACCAAAAGCGTGCCGACCGCCAAGGAGGCGGCGAACCGTCCGAGCGCGCTCAATCGTCTGCCTGCAATCGGGCGCGGACCGCGAGCCACGCCGCGAGCAAGGCCGCGAGAGCGGCCAGCAGCGGCGCGGATGCGGCGAGCGGCGGGCTCCGCGAAACACCTTCCGGGGCCAGCGTC
>CAXTUK010000136.1:5247-6897 GCA_964247395.1 uncultured Acetobacteraceae bacterium | reverse complement strand
GGACCAGACCACGGCGTCACCGCCCTCCAGCAACTCGGCCTGATCCGCACCGTCTGACCACGACAGTCCCGGCGCCGAATTGCCGGATTTGAAAGCAAGACTCGGAGTTCGGCGCCGGGACACATCAGCCAGGGTCGTGGCAAGGCAACCCAGACGAGAGAACGACCATGGGCACGACCCTGAGGCGCAGGACCGAGACCGACCGAACCGCCGCCGATCCGCGCTGGGCGCGCGTTCTGGCGCGCGACAAGACCGCCGACGGGCAATTCTGGTATTCGGTCGCCACCACCGGCGTCTTCTGCCGCCCCTCCTGGCCGTCGCGCGCCGCCAATCCGAAGAACGTCGGCCTCCACGACTCGCTCGCCGACGCCATGGCGACGGGGTGTCGTGCCTGCAGGCGCTGCAATCCGACCGGGATCTCGCTCGATACGCAGAACGCCTTGATCGCCGCCAAGGCCTGTCGGCTGATCGAGCAGAGCGAGGAGATGCCGTCGCTGGCCGAGCTGGCCGATGCGGTCGAGCTCAGCCCCGGCTACTTCCACCGCGTGTTCAGGAGCGTCACCGGCCTGACGCCGAAGGCCTATGCCGCCGGCCACCGCGCCGGTCGCGTTCGCAACGAGCTCGGCAGCGACGGCAGCGTCACCGAGGCGATCCACGGCGCTGGCTTCAGTTCGAGCGGCCGCTTCTACGAGCAATCCACGGGCATGCTCGGCATGACGCCGACGAAATACAAGGCGGGCGGCGCGGACGAGGAGATCCGCTTCGCGGTCGGCCAGTCCTCGCTGGGTGCGATCCTGGTCGCCTCGAGCACGAAGGGCGTCGCGTCGATCCTGATCGGCGACGATCCGAACGCCCTGGCCGAGGATCTCCAGGATCGCTTCCCGAAGGCGCGCCTGGTCGGCGGCGACGAGAACTACGAGAAGCTCGTGGCCCGCGCGGTCGGCCTCGTCGAGGTGCCCAATCTCGGCCTCGACCTGCCGCTCGACATCCGCGGCACCGCGTTCCAGCAGCGCGTCTGGCAGGCGCTTCGCGAGATCCCGGCCGGGCGGACCGCATCCTACAGCGAGGTCGCGGAGCGGATCGGCTCGCCAGGGTCGGTCCGCGCGGTCGCCGGAGCCTGCGCCGCGAACAACATCGCGATCGCCATCCCCTGCCACCGCGTCGTCCGCAACGACGGCGCGCTGTCGGGCTACGCCTGGGGCGTCGAGCGCAAGCGAAGCCTCCTCGAGAAGGAGGCGGCGACATGAGTGGCGCGGCATCCGATGCGCGGCTGGCGGCGATCGATTGGACCGAAGTCGGCGCCGATCTCGACGCCCAGGGCTGGGCGGTAGGCCGCCGCCACACGCTCGGCATCATCTTCCACGACGCCGCGTGATCGAAGACACCCGATCACGATGGCGTAGCTGCAAAACTGTCACAGACTTCAAAGTGTAACGGATTTGCCCGAGCGATGTAACACAAGGTGGCTAGGTGTCCCACGACCGACGGGCGGGACCAGACCTTGCGACAGAACAATCGATCGGTGTTGCGCAACATCCTCGCGGCGAGCACCGCGTTCTCGCTGACGCCGTCGCTGTCGGCCCAGGCTGATCCGTCGCAGGGCCAGGATCAGGAATTCGCCCAGGTCACCGAAGTGGGCTCCGGCGTGCA
>CAXTUK010000136.1:0-5232 GCA_964247395.1 uncultured Acetobacteraceae bacterium | reverse complement strand
CGGGAGTGCTGCCGACGTGACGCCGAGCGGCAGCGGCACGCGTGCGCAGGCCAAGGCTGCCGAACACGATGCGATCGCCAAGATCGTCGTCCAGCCGCTGAGCGAAATCCAGAAGCTCCCCGACGTGAGCATCGCGCAGGCGCTCGAACGCCTCCCCGGCGTTTCGCTCGAGACCGACTCCGGCGAGGGCCGCTTCATCAACATCCGCGGCGAGGATGCCGACCTCAACAGCGTCACCTACGACAATGTCCGCGTGCTGCCCTCGAACCTCTCCTCGCCGACCGGCGGCGGCCGCGCCATCGCGCTCGATGTCCTGCCAGTCGGCCTCGTCGGCGGGCTCGAGGTGAAGGAGACCTTGCTGCCGTCCGACGACGCCGAAGGCATCGGCGGCCAGGTGAACCTGCTGCCGCGCCGGCCGCCCACCGACGGACATCCGTTCATCGAGGGCACCGTCGGGTCGGGCGTCGAGGCGCTGCGCGGCACCTCGGTCACCGACTACTCGATCACCACCGGCCTCAGCTTCGGCTTCGGCGGCAACGACGGTCCGTTCAGCAATCCGCCGCCGCTGTCGGGCTTCATGTCGAACCCGCGCCCGATCAGCATTCTCTTCACCGACGGCCAGCACAACGACTATCGCGGCGTCGACGACTACGAGCCCGTCTACTCCGACCAGCAATCGGCCGGCGCGCCGGACAAGCTGCTCAGCAGCGTCACGCTGCGCCACTATCTCTACAACCGCCGGCGATTCGATCGCGGCGCCGAGGTCGATTTCGATCCGAACGACACCGACCATTGGTATGTCCGCTACGCCAATGCCGGCTACAACGAGCATGCCGGCAAGGACTTCCTCGCCTTCGGCGGCCTAGACTCCGGCTTCACCGCAGGCGGCCCGGTCGGCTATCTCGATCCCGCCGATCCGACCGGCCGGACCTTCCTCGCTCCCGCGGCGACGGTCGCGCGCACCAGCACCGACACCGAGGAAGAGACGCGCAACCAGATCCTTTCCTGGGGCGGCAGCAACGTCCTCTTCGACCGCTTCAAGCTCGACTATCGAGGCGCCTATTCGGCCGGAACCGACAAGTTCACCACCGCCTACAACTCGAACTTCACCGATCCGAACACCATAGCCCTGTCCTACAACAATCAGGCGACGTATCCGCTGTCCTATCATGCCGTCGACGGAACAAACCTGCTCGACCCGAACATCTACCAGCTCGCCAGCGTGACCAATCAGCCGACCAGCAGCGCCGACCGCGAATACAGCGGCGCCGCCAACCTGACCATCCCCTTCCACCTGCTCACGCCCGAAGACCAGCTCCAGGGCGGCGCGATCCTGCGTCTACGCAATCGCATCGTCCAGAACTCCCTGGGTTCGTCGCTCTCCCCGAACCTCGTCGGTCTGCCGCTCAGCCAGTTCATCGGCGGACCCGACTTGGTCTTCTACAACGGCTCCTACAACATCGGCCAGTCGATCGACGAGGCGAGCGTCGCCGGTCTGCTCGGCGGCGCGCCGGCTCCCTACAATCCGACCGGCGTGCAGAACGACACCGAGAACGTCTATGGCGGCTACATGCAATATAGCGGCTCGCACGGCAAACTCGCCTGGCTCGCCGGCGTGCGCGTCGAGGACACGTTCGGCGTCTATCGCGGCTTCACCACGACGACCGACATGAACGGCAACAATTTCGACACGCCGAACACCACCAAGCATGCCTACGCCAGCTATTTCCCGAGCGTGCAGCTCCGTTACGACATCAATCGCACGATGGACGTGCGTGCGATCTATTCGACCGCGATCGGTCGGCCCGGCTTCCAGCAGATCACGCCGGGCCAGACATTCAACCTTGCCAACCTGACCCTGACCACCGGCAACGCCAACCTGGCCCCGATCTATTCAGACGATTTCGACCTGTTCTACGAATACTACCTGCAGAAGGGCGGCAAGCTGTCCTTCGGCGGCTTCGACAAGGAGCTGAGTTCCTATATCTTCCAGGACCTCACCAGGGGCACGATCAACTCTCCCTTCGTGCCGCCGAACACCGCCATCAATCTGACAACCTATCAGAACTCCGGCCCGGCGCGGATCTACGGGATCGAAGCCGAGTACACCCAGCAGTTCCTGTTCCTGCCTGCGCCTTGGAACGGCTTCGGCCTGGACACCAACTTCACCTACAACCAGTCCTCGGCAACCATCAGCCGCGATCGCGGCGACGGCGTGATCGCCGACGAGACCCTCCAATTGCCGCAGACCTCGCCCTACAATTTCAACGTCGCCATCTTCTACGAACGCTATCCGTTCAGCTTCCGCATCGCCGCCAACTACGTGTCCAGGGATCTCTATGCGCTCGGCGGGACCAAGGCCACCGACACCTACGTCCAGCAACGTTTCCGTCTCGACCTCGGCACCGCCTACAACGTCAACAGGAACATCCAGCTCTACCTTGACGGCCACAACCTGACCGACCAGACGTTGAAATACACCGAGACCGCCTCGGCCAATCGTCCCATCCAGCGGGAGTTCTACGGTGTCGATGTCCTCGGCGGCGTCCGCTTTACGTACTAGTCTGCTGGTGCTGTCGGCCACGATGCCGTCGCTGGCAAGCGACCGTCCGCCGATCCCTGCCTATGACCATGTCTTCCTCATCGTCGAGGAGAACCAGGGTCTGGCCGACATCGTGGACAAGCCCTATGCGCCCAACCTCACCCGGCTCGCGCACCGATACGGTCTCGCGGCGGACTACTATGGCGTCGTTCACCCGAGCGAGGGCAACTACGTCGCCATGCTCGGCGGCGACGATTTCGGCATCCATGACGACGAACCCTACTTCTGCAGGCGCGGCGCCACGCAGGCCGCCTGCAGGCACGCCTCCGACCCCGCCTATCCCGATCATACCGTCGGCCAGCCCAACGTGGCCGACCAGCTCGTCGCCCGCGGCCTCGCGTGGCGCGCCTACGAGGAAAGCCTTCCGACGCCCGGGGCCGCCGACGTGATCTACCCGGTCCCGAACAATCCCGGCCATCAGCCTGCCGCCCTCTACGCCTCCAAGCACGACGGCTTCATGAACTACGCTTCCACCCGGAACGATCCGCATCGGGCCGACCACATCGTGGGGTTCGATGCCCTGCACGCCGACCTCGCCCACGGCCGCATGCCGAATTTCGCGTTCATCGTTCCCGATCAGTGCGACGACATGCACGGCGTGAAGGGCGACAATGTTCCGTCCGACTGCACCAAGGAGAACGAGCAGGGCCGCATCGCCCGAGGCGATGCGTTCGCCGGAGCGCTCGTCGGCGAGATCACGGCCAGCCCGGTCTGGAGCGGCCCCGGCAACGCGGCGATCGTCATCATCACGGACGAGGGCGGTCACCATCCCGTCCAAGGCGACCCCATCGCCTGCTGCGGCGCGGAGCCGGGCGGTCACGGCCTCGCGATCGTCGTGACCAACCATGGTCCGCGCGGCGTGGTCGACACCACGCCCTACAACCATTATTCGCTGCTGCGCACCATCGAGGACGTCTTCGGCATCGACGCCCATCTCCGCCACGCCGGCGACACCGGGAGCGGCGTGGTCAGCATGGAGCCTCTCTTCGCCGTCGCGCGTTGAGCCGCCAGCAAGGATACGCAATGAAAGTCGTCTCGATCAGCCTCGCGGCGATGTTCGCCTGGCTCACATCCTCCTTCGCGGCGCCATCCTATGTCGTCAGCCGGACCGTTCCTCTCGGCGCGCCCGACAAATGGGACTACGTCACCTACGACGCCGCCACCAGACGCGTCCTGGTGTCGCACGGCGACCACACCGACGTCGTCGGCGCCACCGACGGCCGGATCCTGGGCAAGCTCGAGGGCCTGCATGGCGCGCACGGCCAGGCGACGGACGCCGCCGGCCTGATCTACGCCGACAGCGGCAAGACCGCGCAGCTCACCGAGTTCGACCCGACGACCTTCAGGCCGATCCATGTCTTCCCCGCCGGCATCGACGCCGACGCCGTCGTCGCCGAACCGGTCAACAAGCTGATCGCGGTGATGGACGGCGACGGTCGGACCGCCACCCTCGTCGACAGCGTCGCGCAGACCGTGAAATCGACCGTTCCGCTCGGCGGATCGCCGGAGTTCGCCGCCGCCGACGGCGCCGGCGACATCTACGTCAACATCGAGAGCACCGGCGAGATCGCCCGCGTGGATGCCGCCGCCGGCCGGGTGACAGCGCGCATCCCGGTGCCCGGTTGCCAGTCGCCGCACGGACTGGCGATCGACGCCAAAACCCGTCGCCTGTTCACCACCTGCGTCAACGCCAGGATCATGGTCGTCGACCTCGACCTGGACAAGGTCGTGCAGACATTGCCGATCGGGCACGGCACCGACGCGGCCGCCTTCGACCCGGTCCGCCGCCAGGTGTTCAGCTCCAACGGCGACGGGACGCTGTCGGTGTTCGACGAGACCGCGGGCCGCCTCTCGGCGTCCGCCACCGTCAGGACCGCGCCGGGCGCGCGCACGATGGCGATCGATCCCGCGACCGGTCGCGTGTTCCTCGTCACCGCCGATGTCGACCCGACGAGGCCGCCGATCAGGACTGCGCGCGGTCTTCGCCCCAATTGGAAACCGGGCAGCGTCAAGCTCCTGTTCCTCGATCCGTCCGCGACCTGATCCCGTGCGTCATTGGCCTCAGAAGCGCCGCCGAAGCGCGCGCATCGAGATCATCCCGATGATCGACGTGATGATGTTCCTCCTGGTGTTCTTCGTGCTGATCAGCACCAACGTCCTGCCGGCGCTCGGCCTGAAGGTCGCCCTGCCGAAATCCGCCAATCCCGAGCACCTGACCGATCCCAAGCGCGTGACGATCACCATCAGCAAGGATGCCAGGTTGTTCCTCGATGCCGATCCGATCGCCGTGTCCGACCTGCCTGCCAGACTGCAGGCGATGCAGAGCGACGGCCGCAAGCTCGCCGTCATCATCGCCAGCGACCAGGGAACCCAGGTGCAGGCGCTGGTGGGCGTCATGGACGCGCTGAAATCGGCGGACGTCCAGGCGGCCTCCATCATCAGCAGGAAGCGATGACCGAGGACCGCGTCGAGCTCGCGGTCCAGGGTGCGGCGCTGCTCGTCACGGTCGGCTTGGTCGTCCTGGTGACGATGCGCGACGTCCTTCCGCCGCCGCCTCCGGTCGAGGCGCCGAAACCGACGCAAGTGACGCTGTCGGTGGCGGAGGAACCGCCCCCGTCATCGCCCCCGCC
>CAXTUK010000135.1:0-6903 GCA_964247395.1 uncultured Acetobacteraceae bacterium | reverse complement strand
GACAGGGACTGGTGGGCGTGCAGCGCCTCCCCGATCTGGTGGCCCACGGTGTAGACCGGGGTGAGCGCCGTCATCGGATCCTGGAAGATCATCGCGATCTCGGCGCCGCGGATGGCGCGCATCGCGCGGCCGCCCGCGCCGAGGAGCTCGCGGCCGTGATAGCGGACGGACCCCTCGATGACCGCGGACGGGCTGTCGATCAAACCCATGATCGCGAGCGAGGTGATGGACTTGCCCGAGCCGCTCTCGCCGACGATGCTCAGGATCTCGCGCGGACGGACCTCGAAGGAGACGTTCTCGAGCACGCGGGTGAAGCCGCGTTCGGTCCGGAAGCCGACGCCGAGGCCGCCGACGGCGAGGATGGGCTCATCGTGCATCGCGCACCCTCGGATCGAGTGCGGCGTAGAGGACGTCGACGATCGCGTTGGCCAGCACGACGAAGATCGCGGAATACATCACGGTCGCCATGATCATCGGCAGGTCGAGGTTGGCGAGCGCGACATAGGTCAGGCGGCCGACGCCGTTGAGGCCGAAGACGACCTCGGTCAGCAGCGCGCCGCCGCCGACGAGCTGGGCGAAATCGAGACCGAACAGCGAGACGAAAGTGACGAGCGAGGTACGCAGGCCGTGGCGGATCATCACCTGGGCGGGGCCGAGACCCTTGGCGCGGGCGGTGCGGATGAAGTCCTCGGAATAGGCGGCGACGAGGTCGGCGCGCAGCACGCGGCCGTAGATGCCGATGAACAGCACGGCCAGCGTGATCCAGGGCAGGACGAGGCCGCGGAACCAGAGGACAGGGTCCTCGTGCAGCGGGGTGTAGCCGAGGCCGGGGACCCAGGAGAACAGCCAGGTATCGTGCCAGCGGGCCTGGGTAAAGAGGTTGACCACCTCGCCGAGCCAGAAGACGGGGATGGAGATGCCGACGAGGCCGGCCATCATCAGCGAGCGGTCGAGCAGGCTGCCGCGGGTGGCGGCGGCGATGGTGCCGATGGCGATGCTGGCGACGACCCAGATGATGGCGGCGCCGAAGACCAGCGAGAGCGTGACGGGGGCGGCTTCCATGACGGCGGGGACGACGCGCTGGCCGCGGTTGACGAAGCTGGTGAGGTCGCGGGTGATGAACAGATGGCCCATCATGCGCTCGTACTGGACGTAGATCGGACGGTCGAAGCCGAATTCGTGGCGGACGGCGGCGAGCGTCTCGGGCGAGGCGTTGCGGCCGGCGATGCGCGAGGAGGGATCGGCGCCGGGGGTGGCGAAGAAGATCAGGAACAGCAGCACAGAGACCCCGAACAGGACGAAGACGGTCTGGACGAGGCGGCGAAGGATGGCGCCGATCAACGGCCGGTTCCTTTCGGGTCGAGCGCGTCGCGCAGGCCGTCGCCGATCATGTTGAGCGCGAGCACGGTGACGACGATGGCGAGGCCGGGGGCGATCGCGACCATCGGTCGGGTGTAGATCAGGCCCTGGCCGTCGTTGATGATGGTGCCCCAGCTCGCGGCGGGCGCCTGCACGCCGATCGAGAGGAAGGAGAGCGCGCTCTCGGCGAGGATGTTGAGCGCCATCAGCAGCGGGGCGAGGACCAGCAGGGTGGTGGCGACGTTGGGCAGGATGTCGCGGACCAGGATGCGGGTGCGCGGGACGCCGAGGCAGCGGGCGGCGAGCACGAAGTCGCTCTGGCGAAGGCTGAGCACCTGGCCGCGCACGGGACGCGCGATGTAGGGGATGTAGACGATCGCGATGATCAGGATCGGCAGCAGGAGGTTGTCGGCCTGCAGGGTGAAGGGACCGATCCTCAATCCCTGGCTGACGGTGACGATGGAGAGCGAGATCGCGATCAGGTAGACGGGCACGGCCCACATGATGTCCATCAGGCGCGAGAGCGCCGCGTCGACGACGCCGCCGAAGAAGCCGGCGACGATGCCGACGGTGGCGGCGACGATGGCGCAGAGGACGGTCGCGGTGATGCCGATCAGCAGCGAGACCCGGCCGCCATAGAGCAGGCGGGCGGCGACGTCGCGACCCTGGCTGTCGGCGCCGAGCGGGTCGGCGCGCAGATCCCAGGTGGGCCCGATCGGGGTCATGCCCAGTTGGAGCGGGTTGTTGTCTGGCTGCATGACGTAGGTGTCGTGGCCATGCAGGCTGACGGTGCCGGCGACGTTGGAGATGAAGGGGTCGGTGTGGGCGATGTCGGCGGCATAGAAGGGCGCGGCGCAGCAGACGATCACGATCAGCAGCAGGATGGCCAGCGCGATCATCGCGGTGCGGTCGCGCGAGAAGCGGACCGCGCCTTCGACCCAGGGATTCCGGCTCACTGAACCCAGACCTTGGAGAAGAGCATCTTGCTGATCTGGGAGAAGGTGTAGTTGCCGAGGCGGGTCGAGACGATGTCGACCCATTTCAGCTGAAGGATGTTGGCGGCAAGCGACCGGTCGGTGATCTCACGATCGGCCTGTTCCCAGAGCGCCTGCCCCGCTTTCGGATCGGTGACCGAGACCGCGGAGGCGCGGGTCATCAGCGCATCGATCGCCTTGTCGCAGAAACCAGGGATGTTGTTGGAAGCGTCCGACCCGGGATGGAAGCTGTCGCATCCATACAAGATGCGGAGGTAGTCCGAGGCGGCGGGGTAGTCGGCGCTCCAGTCGGTCAGGCTGATCTGCACCTTGTTGTTGGTGTTCTGGATAAAGGTGAACTGGATGTTGAAGTCGAGCGCGCGAACGCTGGCGACATAGCCGATCCGGTTGAGCACGCCTTGCAGATAGTCGCCCATCGCCTTGGTGTCGCTGTGGTCGGGAACGATCAAGGTGACGCGGGCGCCCTTGGTGCCACTCTCCTCGACGAGCCGCGTGGCCTTCGCGAGGTCGGTCGCCTTCCATTCGAGGGCGGGATGGATGACATCGGCTCCCTTGGTGAACGGGCAATACTCGACATGTCCGGGAAAATTGACCGGG
This sequence comes from uncultured Acetobacteraceae bacterium, assembly GCA_964247395.1. GTDB lineage: Bacteria > Pseudomonadota > Alphaproteobacteria > Acetobacterales > Acetobacteraceae > CAXTPV01. Next base: position 3,952 of record CAXTUK010000135.1, on the reverse strand, counting down.
AGGACCTGGCAGAGCGGGAGCGCAGCACCGGGACCACCCTCGAAGATCTCGATTGCATATCGATCGATGGCATAGTTGACCGCCTCGCGCGCCTTCGGACGGTTGAAGGGATACAGGTTGGTGTTCATCGGCACGTAGTAGGTAAAGGGCACCGGGCTGACGTGAGTCCGGCCGGCATAGCGACCGCCGATCTCGCCTAGGCGGTCACTCGGCTTCTGATTGTACATCCAGTCGTATTCGTTGTTCTCGACCGCAGTCACCGCGGCTTCGTCGGACAGGCCGAAGCTGTATTCGATCCGGTCGACATAGCCGTCGGGCTGCGCCTGGTCGTCCCACTGGCGGAAATAGGGATTGCGCACCAGCGTCATGTGCCGGTTGGGATCGTAGCGCTCGATCATGTAAGGCCCGGTTGCCGGCAGTGGATTGTTGCCGACGTCGTGGTCGGGCGTGCCGGCGGGCACGACGTCGCCGAACGGCAGGGCGAGCTTGTCTAAGAACTCGGCGTCGGGGTGCGTCAGGTGGAAGGTGACGGTGCCTGCCCTGCGGTCGGCTTCGACGCCACCGGTCAGCATGCAGCCGACCGGCCGCTTGATGCAGGCATCGGCGCCGACGAGGACGGAATAGAATGGGAGCGCCGGGCTCGATAGGCGGAGATCGCGCCGGAACGTTTCGACCACATCGTCGACCGTCACGGGCCTTCCATCCGAGAACAGGATGTTCGGCCGCAGGTGGAAGACATAGGTGCGTCCGCCATCCTCGGGGCTCGGCAACGCATCGGCCAGATCGGGAACGACATCGTTGCTGCGTGCTCCATCCGACTTGCGGAAGGCGACGAGGCCGTCGTTGGTGACCTGGAACACCATCTGGAAGCCGAGCGCATAATTGATGGCGGGATCGATCGAGCCGAAAGCGCTGTCGGCGGTGAGGCGGAGCGTGCCGCCTCGGTGCGGTCCCTGGCCCGGAGCCGCTTCGGTGGCGTGCGCGGCGCCCGCGAAGAAGGCCAGCAAGGCCGCGAGCAAGGCGTTCTTCATCGGACCCAGACCTTGGAGAAGAGCATGTGGCTGATCTGCGAGAAGGTGTAGTTGCCGAGGCGGGACGAGACGGTATCGATCCATTTCTGCTGGACGAGCTGGGCCGCGAACGAGCGATCGGTGATCATGCGGTCGGCCTGTTGCCAGAGCGCCCTGCCGGCCTTCGGATCGGTCACCGAGACCGTCGTCGCGCGGGCCATCAGCGCGTCGAGATCCTTGTCGCAGGAGCCGGAGATGTTGATCGAGGAATCCGAACCCGGATGGAAGGTGCTGCACCCGTAAAGGACGTCGAGGAAGTCGGACGCGGCCGGATAGTCGGCGCTCCAGTCGTTGATGCTGATCTGGACCTTGTTGCTGGTGTTCTGGATGTAGGTGAACTGGATATTGAGATCGAGCGCGCGGACGCTGGCGACATAGCCGATGCGGTCGAGCACGCTCTGCAGATAGTCGCCCATCGCCCTGGTGTCGGCGTGGTCGGCGACGACGATGGTGACGTGCGCGCCCTCGGTGCCGCTCTCGGCGACGAGGCGCCTGGCGCGGGCGAGGTCGGGCGCGCGCCACTCCGTCGCGGGATGGGCGAGGTCGGCGCCCCTGGTGAAGGGACAGTAGTCGAGATGCGCGGGGTAGCCTTGCGGCAGGACCTGGCAGAGCGGGATGGCGGCGCCGGGGCCGCCGAGAAAGATCTCCATCGCACGGCGATCGACGGCGAAGTTGACGGCCTCGCGCGCCTTCGGATGGTCGAACGGATAGAGATGGACGTTCATCGGCGCGTAGTAGGTGTAGGCGACGGGGGTGACGAAGGTGCGGCTGGCGAAGCGCGCGCCGAGCTCGCCGAGGCGGTCGATCGGCTTGCTGTCGTACATCCAGTCGTACTGGTCGTGCTCGACGGCGGTGACCTCGGCTTCGTCGGACAGTCCGAAGTCGTACTCGATGGCGTCGACATAGCCGTCGGGCTGGGCGTCGGCGCTCCACTCGCGAAAGCAGGGATTGCGGACCAGCGTCATGTGCCGATTGGGATCGTAACGTTCGATGATGTAGGGACCGGTGCCGGGCGCGGCGTCGTTGCCGACGTCGCGGTCCGGGGTGCCGGCGGGGACGATGTCGCCGAAGCTCTGCGCCAGCTTGGCGAAGAAGTCGGGATCCGGGCGCACCAGGTGGAACGTGACGGCGTCGGCCTTCGGATCGGCGTCCAGGCCGCCGGTCAGCATGCAGCCGGAGGGATGCGCGAGACAGGCATCGGCGCCGACGATGCCCGAGAAGAAGGTGGTCCCGGAGCCCGACAGGCGGAAATTGCGCCGGAAGGTCGCGACGACGTCGCCGACCGTCACGGCGCGGCCGTCGGAGAACCGGACCCCTGGCCGCAGATGGAACACGTAGGTGCGGCCGCCGTCCCGCGGGGCGGGCAGCGCGTCGGCGAGATCGGGAACCACGTCGTTGCTCGCCGGGCCGCCGGTCTTGCGGAACGCCACCAGGCCGTCATAGGCGACCTTGGAGATCATGCCGAAGCCGAGCGTGTAGTTGATCTGCGGGTCGATCGAGCCGAAGGCGCTGTCGGCGGTCAGACGCAGGGTTCCGCCCCGATGCGGCCCCTGCCCCGGCGCGGCCTCGGTCGCGGCGGCTTCGCCGCCGGAGACGACGACCGCGAGTGCGACCAGCATGTTCATGCAACGGTGAGCGGCATCGGCGGCTTGCATGCAAGGCGTGTTCCGGGATCAGGAGCTCGCGAGGGCGGCGCGGATCTCGCGGCCGGTCCGCTGCAGCGCGCCCCAGGCCTTCGGCATGAAGGGATAGAACAGCAGGAAGCCGTGAATGGTGCCGGGGATGCAGCGATAGCGCACGGGAACGCCGGCGCCCTCGAGGCGGTCGGCGTAGAAGCGGCCCTCGTCGCGCAACGGGTCGAACTCGGCGGTGACGATCACCGCCGGCGGCAGGCCGGAGAAGTCGTCGGCGTAGGACGGTGCGTAGTAGGGGCTTCGCTCGTGCGCGGGATCCTGCAGGTAGAGCGCCTTGAACCAGTTCATCATGCCCGAGGTGAGCATGTAGCCGTTGGCGTAGGCGCGGCGCGAGGGAACGGGCTCGCTGCCTGTGGTGGCGGGATAGTAGAGGACCTGCAGGGCCGGCACCGGGACGCCGCGGTCGCGGGCCATCTGGGACAGCACGGCGGCCAGATTGCCGCCGGCGCTGTCGCCGGCGACGACGACGCGCGGATTGCCGCGGCCGAGTTCGCCGGCGTGGGCACGCAGCCAGAGATAGGCGGCGTAGGCGTCGTCGGGGGCGGCCGGGAACGGATGTTCGGGGGCGAGACGGTAGCCGACCGAGAGCACGGAGGCGCCGGACGCCAGCGCCAGGCGCGAACAGATGCCGTCGTGGGTGTCGAGGCTGCAGAGCGAAAAACCGCCGCCATGCAGGAAAAGGACGAGGCCGCTGGCGCGCGGCGGCTGGTAGAGGCGGGCAGGAAGCGGGCCGTCGGCGCCGTCGACGCGATATTCGGTGACTGAGGCGAGCGGCAGGCGCGGCAGCCAGAGCGGCAGCAACGGGCGGTCGGCGTATGAACGGACGGTGGCGATGTCGGGCGGTCCGGATTGCCGCACCGCTGCGGAGCGGCGGATCACGGCGCGCGACAGGGCGTCGGGCCGCCTCGGGCGGGATTGGGCGTTCATGGGCGCGATTGATAGACCGAACCGCGCAGAAGGCCAGTGGGGTCTGATCGCGCGCTTCGCCGGCAATAGCCGGATCCGGCCCGGATATCCTGCTGCCTGAAATCCGAAACCTGCTACAAGTGCGTTGCCAGACGGCCGGACGGCCGCCGCTCTTGCAAGAGGCGGAGGAAAGTCCGGGCTCCACGGAACAGCGGTGCCGGTTAACGGCCGGCGGGGGCGACCCCAGGGAAAGTGCCACAGAAAACAAACCGCCCGCACGCC
>CAXTUK010000134.1:0-6928 GCA_964247395.1 uncultured Acetobacteraceae bacterium | reverse complement strand
GGCCGATGCCGCGCGCACCCCCGGTGACGAGCACCACCTTGCCGTCGAAGCGGCTCATGCGACCCGGCTCTCGAGTCGATCGGTCAGCGTGCCGTCGAGCAGCCCTCGTCTCCCGAACAGGTCGATCAGCACCAGGTTGACGTTGAACTTGAAGTCGTCCGTGTCGCGGACAGCCCGGAACACGCGCTCGAGCGGCCAGAGCTCGAAGGCTTCGACCTCGCCGTCGTTCGCGACCGGTTGCCAGCTCGCAGGCAGCAGGATGTCGTAGCAGCGGAGCATGTCGCGTCGCAGACCCTCGGGACGCTGCATGGCATAACGAATGGTGCCGACTTCGCGCGCGGTGGCGATCTCGGACGCCGTGAGGCCGCACTCCTCGGCGGCCTCCTTGGCGAGCGTCTCGGCGGGCGTGAGGCCGGCCGGCACGCCGCCAGCGGCGAGGTGGTCGAGCTTGCCGGGGTCGAGAAGCTTGTCGGCGGCGCGTCGCGCGACCCAGAGCATGGTCTCGCCGCGGCACTCGACGAGGCCGTTGAGGTGGACGCCGGTGGCGGCGACGCCGAAGACTGGCAGCGCGCGGCGATCGAGTGTGGCGAGGCCGGGGCCGTCCTCGGTCGCACGTATGTCGAAGAGCGCGCCGCGCATCGCGACCAGGCCGGCCTCGGCGAGGCGGCTCGTGGCGCGCTGCAGCGTGGCCGGGTCGGTCTCGACGGCGCCGTCAGGCCCGCGCCGCAGCAGATCGGACAGCAGCCCGCCGCCGCGTGCAGGCTCGACATAGCCCACCGGCCGCGCGCCGAGACGAAGCGGCAGGCGGCCGCCCGGCAGGGTGGTGTTGTTGCACCGATCGAGGTGACGCCTGAAGTCTCCCGGGTCGGCCATCGGGTCGGGCGTCCTTTGCAAGTCCGCGGCAGAATGCCACATCGGCCGCATGACCGCTCATCGACGCGTGCCGCACGGTTCGTTCAGTCCACATGCCTCGCTGATGGGAACGGAGAACACATCCCGGACGCCGAACGGAAGCATACGAAGCCTGCTGCCCTATCTGTGGCCGAAGGGCGACACGGCAACGCGCGTCCGGGTGGTCGCCGCGATGCTGTTCCTGATCGCGGCCAAGCTGGCGACCGTGCTGGTGCCGATCCTCTATGCGCGGTCGATCGACGTGCTGTCGCACCATGCCGGCAAGGCGCAGGTCCTGGTGGTCCCGGTGGCGCTGATCCTGGCCTATGGCGGGCTGCGGATCGCTTCGGGCGCCTTCGGCGAGTTGCGCGACGCGGTGTTCGCGCGGGTCAAGCAGCGCATCGTGCGGCGGGTCTCGCTGCAGACCTTCAGGCATCTGCACTCCCTGTCGCTGCGGTTCCATCTCGACCGGCAGACGGGCGGGATCAGCCGGGCGATCGAGCGCGGCCAGATCGCGATCGAGGCCATCCTGCGGCTCGGCGTGTTCAACATCGTGCCGACCCTGGTCGAGGCGGTGCTTGTGGCCGGCTTCATCTGGGTCAAGACCGACTGGCGGTTCGCGATGGTCGTGATGGTCGCGATCGCCGCCTATATCGGCTTCACGCTCGGCTTCACGACGTGGCGGATGAAGATCCGCCGGGCGATGAACGAGGTCGACAGCGAGGCGAGCTCGAAGGCGATCGACAGCCTGCTGAACTACGAGACGGTGAAGTATTTCGGCAACGAGCCGCACGAGGCGCGCCGCTTCGACGAGGCCCAGCAGCGCTACGAGCGGGCGGCGGTGCGCACCCAGGTGTCGCTGAACGCGCTCAATATCGGCCAGCAGGTGATCATCTCGGTGGCGCTGGCGGCGGTGATGCTGATGGCGGCGCAGGGCGTGGTGGCGGGGCATCTGTCGGTCGGCAAGTTCGTGCTGGTCAACACCTACCTGATGCAGCTCTACCTGCCGCTGAACTTCCTGGGTTTCGTCTACGGGACCCTGCGTCAGAGCTTCGTCGACGTCGAGCAGATGTTCCGCCTGCTGTCGGAGCCGCAGGAGGTGTCGGATCGGCCCGGGGCCGCCGTGCTGGAGGGGCATCTCTCGGCAGCGCCGCCGGCGCGGATCCGGTTCGACGCCGTTCGGTTCGGCTATCGGCCCGATCGCGAGATCCTGCGCGGCGTCTCGTTCACCGTGCCGCCCGGCGGCAAGCTCGCGATCGTCGGGCCCACGGGTGCGGGCAAGTCGACGATCAGCCGCCTGCTGTTCCGATTCTACGACGTGACGGAAGGAGCGGTCACGATCGACGGGATCGACCTGCGCGACGTGTCGCAGACCAGCCTGCGCGCGGCGATCGGCGTGGTGCCGCAGGACACCGTGCTGTTCAACGACACGGTCCGCTACAACATCGCCTACGGCCGGATCGGGGCGACGCAGCAGGAGATCGAGCACGCGGCGCGGCTGGCGCAGGTGCATGACTTCGTGATGTCGCTCCCCGAGGGATACGACACGCGCGTCGGCGAGCGCGGACTGAAACTGTCGGGCGGCGAGAAGCAGCGGGTGGCGATCGCGCGCACGATCCTGAAGGATCCTCGCGTGCTGATCCTCGACGAGGCGACGAGCGCGCTCGACACCGCGACCGAACGCGAGATCGAGGCGGCGCTGAAGGCGGTCTCGGCGCGGCGGACGACGCTGGTGATCGCGCACCGCCTGTCGACGGTGGTGGACGCCGACGAGATCCTGGTCCTCGACGGCGGCGTGGTGGTCGAGCGCGGGACGCATGCCGGCCTGCTGTTGGCGGCCGGGCTGTACGCCACGATGTGGCGTGTCCAGGCCGAGGCCGCAGCCGATGAGAACGCGGCCGTTTGAGGCCGCGCACCAGGAGGATCGACATGGCGACGACAGATATGGGCGAGCTTCCGCAAGAACTCAGCCAGGCCGGCGAGATGGTCGATCGACTGATCCAGCATCTGCTCGAGAAGAAGCTGCCGCCGCTCGCCATCGCGTCCGCGTTGCTCGGCGGGTCGATGGGGCTGGTGACGCGGACGATGGGCAGTGCGGCGCTGCTGAACGTGCTCGACCAGGCGCGCGAGTCGGTGCGCTCGGGCGACTTCGAGCAGGTTTCGGAGACGCCGGCGCACGGGCGGGCGTGAACAAGCCCGGGCTCCCAGGTCGTGAAGCTACCAGGTCGCGGCCGAGACAGCGTTGCGTCTCGTCTCGCCTTCAGCCGAGCCGGACCTGCAAGTCATCGAGCAGCCATCTGCCGGCCCGGCCGAGCGCGCGATCGCGCCTGTGCGCCGCGTAGATCGTCAGCGGTCCAGATGCGCGGGCCGGGTCGTCGTCGATGATCAGGTGATGCAGCCGTCCGTCCCGCACCAAGAGTTCGACGAGGTGCGCGGGCATACGGCACCAGCCCAGCGCGGCGAGCAGGAAGTCGAGGCGACGGCCGAGCTCCACGAACCGCCAAGCCTTGCTGCCGATGATGCCATGGCTCGGACCGTCGGGCGCGAAGGGATCCGACAGGACGAGCTGGACGTGCTCCTGCAGGTCTGCCCGGGTCGCAGGCCGGCCGAGCCGCGCCAAGGGGTGGTCCGGGGACACGACCGGGATCAGGCTCGCGCGCAACAGCGGCACGGCGACGAGATCCTCCGGCGGAGTGGGCAGGAGCACGCACAAGGCGAGCGCGGCCTCGCCCCGCCGGAGGCGCCGCTCGGCGCCGCCTAGACCCTCCGTCGAGAAGCTCACGGGCAGGTGGGGGAAGGTGTCGCGGAGCGCCCGCAGGCTCTCGATGAAAGGTGCCGTCGGCGCCAGCGGGTCCACGGCCAGGGCAAGCTCGGGCTCGATCCCTTCGCGCATGCCGGCAGCCATTCCCTCGAACCTGGCTGCGCCCGCGAGCACGATCCGCGCCTGTGCGAGCAGGTTGCGCCCCGCCTCCGTGAGGCTCGGGCGGTGGCCGGAGCGGTCGAACAGGCTCACGCCCTGCACGTCCTCGAGCGTCGCCACGCTCTGGCTGACCGCGGACTGGGCGCGGGCGAGCCTGCGGCCCGCGGCGGAGAAGCTTCCCTCGTCGGCGATCGTCACCAGCACCCGCAACTGGTCCAATGTAAGGCTGCCGATCATCCATCACCTGAACCGATAGAGCCGATCGGTTCTTTATCGCTCCCGAAAACAGGTTGGAAAGCGCAGATGGACCCCGAAGGAGATCTCCATGTCCACACTCCTCGTCGTCGAGACCAGCCCGCGCGGCGACTTCTCCATCTCCCGCAATCTCACCCGCCGCTTCGTCGCAAGCTGGCGGGCGGCGCACCCGGACGGGAAGGTGGTGGAGCGAGACCTGATGCAGACGAACCTGCCGTTCGTGAACGCGCCCTGGCTCCAGGCCTACTTCACTCCGCCCGAGCAGCATTCGGCCGAGATGAAGGAGGTGCTGCTTCTGTCGGACGACCTCGTCGCGGAGCTCCTGGCGGCCGACCACCTCGTCGTCGCCACGCCGGTCTACAACTACAATATTCCGGCGGCGCTGAAGGCCTGGATCGACCACATCGTGCGCAAGGGGCTGACGCTGGGAATGGACGGCGCAGGACTCGTCACCGGCAAGAAGGCCACGATCCTGCTCGCCTCCGGCGGCGTCTACACCGAAGGCTCGCCGATCCGCGACCGCGACATCGCCACCCGATACCTGCGTCTCATTCTCGGCGTCGTCGGCATCACCGACATCACGTTCATCGCCGCGGGAAACGCCAAGGCCGTCGACCTGGGCGAGATCGCGCGGGAGGACTTCCTCGATGGATTCCAGCACGAAATCGAGGTCGAGGCCGCCTGAACCGATCGCCCGGCTCAGCGCAGCGGCGCAGCCGGGTGCAGGGCGGGCACCCTGGCCTTGACCTTTTCAGCCTCGCTCCGCATAAGCCGCCCTTCCGCCGCACCAGGGTTCATCGCATGTCGCGCCGCTGCCAGATCACGGGCAAGGGTGTGCTGACCGGCAACAACGTCAGCCACGCCAACAACAAGACCCGCCGCCGCTTCCTGCCCAACCTTCAGCAGGCGTCCCTGGTGTCGGACGCTCTGGGCGGCCAGGTGCATCTGCGGCTGACGACGAACGCGCTTCGCACCATCGAGCACAATGGCGGGCTGGATGCGTTCCTGATCGGGACCTCGAACCGGCATCTGCCGGACGAGGCGCTGGCCTTGAAGCGCCGGATCGTGCGCGCCCGCGACCGGCGCGCTGCCGCGATCACGACCTGAGGTTCTGCGTCCCGACCGGCGCTGCTGCGCCGAGCCTTCGTTCCGCCCGCTGATCTTGACCGTCGGGGATGTATCGAATTGCGACGGCCGTGCCGGCCGGCTTCGCTCGTCGGATTGCTTGCAAATCGCGGGGCGGCCGCGCATGTGAGGCGCGAACGTCAGGACGGCCACCGGCAGCCCGGGTGCCCGCGCGCGATGCGCGCCTGTCCATCATCTGCCCGCGCGCGCCGCGCGCCCGCACCCTGGAGGTACTCTCGTGTCCGGCCAACACTCCGACCTGTCGAAGATCCGAAACATCGGCATCACGGCGCATATCGACGCCGGCAAGACGACCACCACCGAACGGATCCTGTTCTACACCGGCGTGTCGCACCGGATCGGCGAGGTTCATGACGGCAACACGACGACCGACTACATGGACCAGGAGCGCGAGCGCGGCATCACGATCACCTCGGCTGCGGTCACGTGCGAGTGGAAGGACCACCGCATCAACATCATCGACACGCCCGGCCACATCGATTTCAACATCGAGGTGAACCGCAGCCTGCGCGTGCTCGACGGGGCGGTGTTCATCATCGAGGGCGTCGCCGGCGTGCAGCCGCAGTCCGAGACGAACTGGCGCCTGGCGGATCGCTATAACGTCCCCCGCGTGATCTTCATCAACAAGCTCGACCGGACGGGGGCCGATTTCTACCGGGCGTTCGACACGCTCAAGGAGAAGCTCGACATCGTCGCGCTGCCGCTGCAGCTGCCGATCGGGGTCGAGGAGAACTTCATCGGCGTGGTCGACCTCGTCGAGATGAAGGCGATCATCTGGGAAGGCGGGGAGCTCGGCGCGAAATTCCACGACGAGCCGATCCCCGAGGATCTGGTGGAGACGGCCAAGGAGCATCGGCAGACCTTGCTCGACACCGCGCTCGCCGTCGACGACGAGGGCATGGAGGAGTATTTCGAGCACGGCGACGTGTCAGTGGCGACGCTCAAGCGCGCGATCAAGACGGGAACGATCTCCGGGGCGTTCCGGCCGGTCCTGTGCGGAACTGCGTTCAAGAACAAGGGCGTGCAGCCGCTGCTCGACTCGGTGCTGGACTACCTGCCGGCGCCCGACGATGTGGAGGGCATCCGTGTCGCACCGCCCGAGGACGAGGAGGTCGACGAGAACACGCTGCAGGTGATCCCGATCGATCCGAACGGGAAATTCGCCGGGCTCGCGTTCAAGATCATCAACGACAAATACGGCACGCTGACCTTCGTGCGCGTCTATCGCGGCGTGCTGAAGTCGGGCGACCAGGTGATGAACACCACCAAGGGCCACAAGGAGCGCATCGGACGGATGTTCCAGATGCACGCCGACAAGCGGGCCGAGATCAAGGAGGTGCATGCGGGCGACATCGCGGCCTTCGTCGGGCTCAAGGACACCGTGACGGGCGACACGCTCGCCGACGGCGCCGATCCGGTGGTGCTTGAGCGGATGGCGTTCCCGGTGCCGGTGATCGACATCTCGGTCGAGCCGAAGACCAAGGACGGCGTCGAGAAGATGACGCTCGGCCTGCAGAAGCTGGCGGGGGAGGATCCTTCGCTGCGCCTGAAGACCGACCAGGAAAGCGGACAGACCATCCTGTCGGGGATGGGCGAGCTCCATCTCGAGATCATCATCGACCGGCTGCGCCGCGAATACGGCGTGGACGCCAACATCGGCGCGCCGCAGGTCGCGTATCGCGAGACGATCGCCAAGGAGCACACCGAGACCTACAC